>DCQA01000037.1 GCA_002323325.1 Coxiellaceae bacterium UBA1530
GATAAATCAACAGCCTTTGAGGAATTCCCCGGCGACTTTCTAGCCTCATTTGATGATGCTAGCAAAACAACTCTCGATAATACGATACCTCACACAGGACCATCAAAACAATCAAGCACTTTTGAAGAGTTTCCTGCCGACTTCCTAGATTCATTCAAAGACGAACAAGACTAGATCACTACCGTGAAGAAGCAGTAAACTACACTTTTTTGATATTATCGCTATACTATTGGTCATAAAATAGTAGTGGGCTTATGGCAAATGAGAACAACTCAACAATATCATCACTCCCAGCCCATTGAACCCATCGGAAACAATCATCTTATCTGTGAACAGGTCGACCACGTCAACTCCCTCTATCAACCACCTCTTTTAAAGGCTGAATCTAAGACAATGCTACTGCGGTGCTATCCTTGTCTAGCTGATACGTTCTTACACCAACTACCGTATTCTTATTCGAGCCATCGTATCATGTCTGTACCCCTCACTAATTTTAAACGCACATAACGAGGTTAATATGTTTGCTGTTATTTCTCCCGCTAAAAAACTCGCTGATCAACTCGACTACACAGGTCCAACAACCGAGATTCGCTTTCCCAAAGAAACCTCACAACTCATACACCAACTCAAAACACTCAGTGCAAATCAACTGGGTGATTTGATGCACATCAGCGACACATTGGCACAGTTAAACTTTGAGCGTTATCAGGCATTTAAACCCCACCAATACACCGACAAAAACGCCATGCCTGCTGTGTATTTATTTCAAGGTGATGTCTACAGATACCTTGAGGTGAACACACTGACCGATAAACAACGTTTACGCTTACAAGATCGACTCGGTATTCTTTCCGGGCTTTATGGCCTTCTGAAACCACTCGACTTAATTCAACCTTACCGTCTAGAAATGGGTACTTCCCTATGTAATGTCTATGGGAATAATTTATATGATGTATGGCGATCTCGCGTGACACCAGCTATTAATGCCTCTTTAGCTCAGTGCAACACACGCTATTTAGTCAACTTGGCATCGCAGGAGTATTTTTCTGCGATTGATACCCAAAAGCTCGATGGCACAGTGATTCAAGTTGACTTTAAAGATCGTAAAGACGGCAAACTTAGAACGCTAGGCGTGAACGCTAAACGTGCACGCGGTGCCATGGCACGCTATTTAGCAAAAAAATCCTGCAAAACACCGTCAAGCTTATGTGACTTTAATGGTTTGGATTATACCTATTCCGAAGAGCACTCATCGCAACATCACTTGGTATTTGTCCGCTAATACTTGCTGAGGATGACAGTCAAAATCTGGGATTATAACTCGCTGCAGATGACGATTCTGAAAATGATAATTGGCTTTTTTCGCCCTTGTTAATAGTGATACTCAGAGGTGAAGGAGCGTCTTTGAACCTCTCTCTAAATGACTCAACCTGTTTATTGAGCCAATCTTGAGTGATTATTGCCGGTTTACCACCCTCTTGACTCGATAAATAATGAGCGTCTATTGATAACTTTAATTCAGATTTTTGACTTCTCATACACTCTTTCTCGAGCACGACTTGAATCAAACAATCAAATTGTCCAGCATCATCTAAACTGGTTACTGTATTTTGATCAAATGATACGGTTTGAGAACCATCATGCTCATTTAGAACCGCGCGCAACATGACTTCTGTTCCTAATGAATCAATACTAGTCTCAGAATCTGTTTCTGCCCCGTTAGGTTCCCTCTGACGCTCCTCATCCGTTGGTGATGGATACTCATAGTGAATCATTAACACCTTGTCGTTGCCATCTTGTGGTTTCACAGTTTTGACACCATAATCTAGAGTATCTCCAACATCAGACTTTCCATCTGGATTTTTGGCAACCATTTGCTCCCAACTACTCAAAAATTGCTGAGTTGACCTATCGGATGACACAGACTCATCGGATTTAATAGACACGGTATTTGTCGGTGATCGCTCCTGTGAGGAAAACCAGGATAAAGGTGACCATGATCTTGTAAAAGGCTGCTGACGGTGCTGGTTGTGATCATGATGATCATTTTTGGAGGACTGGTCCGATCTTGGAGTATAAGATGGCTTAGCCTGATGCCATGCGCGACGAATAGCACTGCTAACATACCCCTCCATCTCAGACTCATTGTTTTGTGGCAAACTGTCTATGTAAGTGACATGGATATCATCTTGGATACCTACTACTATTTTTAATAGTGACCAATGTGAACCCTGACTAGAGTCTGGCGCGGCTGTGTTATTGTTGACAACAAAATATCGATTCTCAGTGTTCTGTCGCTTCGTTGTTTTAAAGATATCACTCATCTCTTGAAAAACCGCCTCTAAACGAGAGTCAAATCTACCGATTGTTGCTATATTTACCGAGCAATTATCCAAAGCATGATCGCGACTATACTTTATACACCATTGCCTAATGTCGTCATCTTGAAGCCAGTATGGTTGATTGTTTATTTGATAATGATTCTTGAGTAGAGGAGATTGTGTATCCCTTTTAGCATGTAAATTTCGTGAAGTATGATCTTCATTAAGTCCTTCACAAAATTTAACTATTTCCCCTTGATGAGACTCGGTGAATATTTCATATGCTATAGTTTTCGCCGGGAGATCTCTAAAACTGGCAAAAGCCGTGGCTCCGGATGTTATTAACAACTGTTGATTTTGCTGCAACCATGTAAGGATCGATTTAAAATTATCATTGCCTTTTAACCGCCCATAAATTTTTTCCCAGTCCTCATCTTGAGGAACAACACCCTCGTCCCCTAATAACTCGTCTATATCCCTAGATAGTGGTGATTTGAGCAAACCACAACGCTGCGCGAGTAAAGCCGCCATTTTGTCAAGATTCTCTTGAGTCAAATTATTGTGAGAGGTGCCTGATGCCGCTGCTGGTGTTTGTTGATTTTCAGGTTGTTCGTTTTCATGTCGCGCATTTACTATGGCTAGCTTAATTGCTTGAACTGTACTTAGTTCAAATGGTATGTCGGGATATTCAATAGCAAACAACGCACGATAACCACAAGTCCAATCATCTGTTTGATAATTTCGAGGTGGTGTGTTGCTGTAGCGTATTTTGACCATGACTCAACCCAATAACAGTATTTCTTCCTTTTATGAATACAATATAAATAAAGGAGCACAATAGTAAGTTTTTATTTTAACCAAAAATTGTTAAGAAATTATTAATGCGTGGCAAATTCGACGTAAAAAGATAACGAATCAAGGTGATAAGCCTATTCTTGTGACGTGCCATGGGAAAAATGAAATAACACGGGTCGATTTGAAATGTGAAAGAAAACGACACGGAAATGCAAAAAAGTGGTGGGCCTACTAGGACTCGAACCTAGGACCAAGGGATTATGAGTCCCCTGCTCTAACCAACTGAGCTATAGGCCCCCAGAAGAATGGTGTTCTATTATCTGTGATTTTACCAAGAGTGCAAGTGTTTTCAATGCGATAGCTCACGATTAAACCAGTTGATGACTGACAATCACCTTCTCGCTGTGGTTTTAGGTAATGATATGGCATACTCACAGCGACAAACTGGCAATAAGGACGCACCGTGACAAACATTTCATTGGAACAAGCTCAACAATCCCTCAAGCATTTTGCTCACCAACAAGTCCCAATGATTGGTTTTTGCACACCTACACTGATCGATATCTCTAGAGCCCATTGCGAAGTGATGTTGCCACTGAATGAACGCACACAAAATCATTTAGCCTGTTTATACTTTGGAGCCTTGTCTGTGGGTGCTGATATCACAGGAGGATTCTTAGCCATGATGACCATTGAGCAATCCCAACAACCTATCGAACTGCTCTTTAAGGACTTCACCGCTGATTTCAAACGACGCGCCAATGGTGACACGCATTTTACTTGTCATGATGGTGAACACATTCAGTCGATGATTCAGAACACTCTGAAAACAGGCAACCGAGTGAATCACCCCCTGTCTATCACTGCGCATGTGCCTACATTATCCGAAAAACCTGTTGCACAATTCACACTTACCCTATCACTTAAATACAGACCAATCATTGACTCGTAGTACAGGCACTGTGCTTTATTGAAAGCTCGATACCCGCTACACTATACCAGTGCTATCACAGTTGAGGCATAGCACATAGGGAAAGGATGAACTCAAAACTCAGACAATATTATTACGAGCATCAAGAAAACACGATCCATACTCTAAAGTATGTTCTCGCATTTCTACTTGGATATGGTGCTATGCAGTTTCTTCCCGATGGTAAATCCCAGTGGGTGATCATTACCATTGCCGTACTCATGGGCTCACAAAATATCATTGGCTTACAAGTGAATCGTGCCTTACTTCGTTTACTAGGCACTATTGTGGGAGCGGGTCTAGGTCTATTGGCCATCACATTACCGCACACCCCCTATGTGATCATTGGCTCTATCATTGTTGCGTCGGTATTTTTCTCGATCATTACTTACGGTGATAATGACTTAAACTACGTCGGCACTCTTGGTATGGCAACCTTTGCCATGATTGCACTCACCACTACGCCCTCATACATTGCCGCTGGCTTCCGCGTGATCGATATCGTATTAGGTATCTTGATTAGTCTCTTTGTCTCTAAGTTCATTTTCCCACTGAATTCACGACGAGCCTTTGTCATTGCCACAGCACGTAACTGTAAACAGCTACATGCTTTTATTCACCAAGTATTTATTGAAGGCGTTGAAAGACGTAATAATACAGAATTGGTTCAGTTGGATGCGAAAATCAGTAAAACCTTATATAAACAACGTCGCATTATCAAAGGTATGCAATACGAATCTTTTCGCCAAAATATTCTTAAACAAGAGCTCTTACTCATTATTCGTTATCAACGAGCTATTTTTCATTATATTCTTTTTATTGATACCGCTGTTTCTGACGGGAAACGTAATACACCTATCATCATGGCAACACTGACACCTTATATCAAAGATTATATGAATGCAGTCATACTCTTGCTCAACAATATTGAAATCGAACAACCTGCAATGGACAAAGATCTACATTTACTAACGCTTAAAGAAAAGCAGGTATCTGCATCTAAAGCACTTGATGCCTTTAACTTAGAAGAAGAAAAACACCAACAAGCTGATGCGATTGCATTCACAATGAATCGTATTAACCACTGCTGCAATCAATTACTCACCATCTGGGATAGAATTATACAAAAGTAATCGCATCATCTGCTTTTTTATTTCGCTCTCACCTTTCTCTGCTAACAACTTATTAATCAGCATTTATTTTTTCTCTTTGAAATGCAAAATACTTGTGACTTTCATTGAAAACTATGCATTAAACATCTTCTTACTTGACATTGCGTGTTTACTATTAATAAGCCTCACCTTTACTTTTAATGTAAGCGTCTCAAATATATCATTTGGACGCTTACTAATTATCAGAAGTTTTTTTTTGCATGGATCCTAGTTATTTTGCTCAAATGTCCGGTAACTCCGATTACCGGACATTAAATATTAAACCCATTCGTTTTTTTCAGTAAAAAGAATGAAAGACACAAAGTAGGCGTCATCATTTAAATCTGGTTTTCCTCAACTAGATGTGACGCCGACAATGATGACACTCAGGAAAGCAGTAGCAAAGGATACGATTTATCGCACCGGTTACTTATTATCATCACTAGCTATTTTGTATCGCAACCTATTGATAATAGTTATATTTTTTTCTTTAATTCTGTTATGCCTACCAATATACTGATAATCACCACTCGCTGATGCCAATGAACCTGTTCCGCCTATAACGATACCTATTGTTTGGTTATTTGCGAGATCTCCTTCAGCCTCCTTAGAGGCGATACCAGTAGCTTTTATAAAAATACGATTCCCTTTATCTGTTTTAAAGATAGCGTATCCTGAAATACTTCCAGTTAAATCAACATAGTCGGTCAAAGCATAATAAGTCGCTGAAACAAGATTTTCACCATTACAAAGCTTGGTATTTTTCAGCTTTTGACTTTGCTCATGAATACGAATTATATGCCCTTTAACGTCTGGAACAGGTATTATTTTTTGCTGATCATAGCTTCTTTCATAATCATTGGGG
>DCQA01000034.1 GCA_002323325.1 Coxiellaceae bacterium UBA1530
ATTATGATCAGGGAAATTATTATTTGAAGAAATTTGATTTATTTCTTTTGTATGGCTTGATGGATTCCATGAGTTGCGAGTTGGTCTATTTGACGTGACCGGAAGATGAATCTAGTTGAAACTTAAATATCATCTATTTTGATGTATTCTCCTGATGTTCGACTGGACAATATTTGCATCCACTCAGATTCAAGTCCAAGGCTTGTAGAGTTTATTGCGATTGAATCATTATTATTTGTGACTCTTGTAGCATTTAGATCTTCATAGGTTTTAGCAATCTTTTCATAGTCATCAACGTTCCAAGAGTTATTGTTTGGATCGAAGTTTGGTTTGCCATCGGAGAGAAAATAGATCGTGTCTGTATTCCCATCAGCGAATGCTTGATCAAGGCTACTCCAGGGCATCGTTCCACCCCAGTATTTTGGATTGCTATTGCTGAGGCTCAGCACAAAGTTAATCGCTGACTGGCGTACTTCTGAATTAATTGGACCAAGTTCCACCAGATTTAATTTGCTTTTTTCCCAGTTTTTGTTGTTGCGATTACCCTCCGTACTGAATGCCGCAAGCCCGATTTTTGTGTAATCCGGTAAATTTTGTATTATATCAATCATTTCATTTTGCAATGCTTCCATTCGAGTGAAGCTGCATATCCTCTTAGTTTTGTAATATCCCGTTTGTGGATCATAAAAGCGCCTTTTTGTATTACCAATCTCTCCGCTCCATGCAACACAAGCACTCATTGAGCCCGACCCATCAAGGATGAAGCGTACATTGCTGCTGGTGATGTTCTGGAAGAATGCACCACCGCTGTAACCTTGTCCTTCCCCACTATTTGTGGCGTTGTAACCGAATCGAACCCTTTTGTCTGCTCTGGCAAACGCAGCAAAATACAGTTCTTGGGTAGTTTGTGATTTTGTTCTTGATGTTTTTTCGAGGTAACTAGCTGATATTTGGTACGGGTCATTATCTTTGTTATCATCAAGTTCGTAAGGATCTATAAACTTTACAAGCTTGGTGTTTAGATCTGTCTGAATTCTTAAAGCAGGTTCTTGATTGGTGCGTGCTGGTGTTTTTCCCTCTTTGAAATGAAAGTCTATTTCATTTAATACAGTATTTAAATTTCTAGTCTGAGGACAGTTTTTATCTTCTGCAAGGTCACTGACCTTGCAAGGTATTGTGCCAATATCATCAAGAATTTGACTTACAAATTTTTCAGACTGATATTCTTCATCCCCATTATTTTGTTGTGAATTCTGGCTGTCTGAGTAGGTTCCATCCATATTGAGAGACACACCACATCGGAGTATTGCGTAGCCTCGTCCATTGCTACTGAGGCTTACGCCGTAGACCACTGGATCTTCTAATTCCACCATATTGATACCAAAGAGTGGTTTGAAACCCTTATTTCCAGAAAGTTCATTGCATTGATTGACCACTTCGGCGTGATTGCTCATTAGATCTGTATCCTCCTCACCTTCCTTTAGAGTTTCAGTCCTTGTGATGAGTAGATTCATACTCCGCTCAATTTCTGAGCGCATTAACCGTAGACCATTTGTGGTGTTCTGACGAAGTGTCGCTTTCCCTTGCGATTCAGAAACCATCCTTTCTGTAAAGCGCAATCCTGTGGCTGAGGCACCCATAATTAAGCCTCCTGCAGCTACGCTGACTAACAATTCAGTGGCAGTGAAGCCATTGCGCCTTTTGAGGCGTGATGATGCTTTACGTTGAATGACTTCAAACATTTTGCCGTACCCACCCTTTCTCTTACTTATTTATTCTTGCAAGGATGGGTTGTTTAATTGTCAATTGGTGGTGAATATAAACTGAGAATCCTATGATTTTAGCGTGATATATTGCATGATCCCGTACTGACAGGTGAGGAAGAAGTTGTTACCTGCCATGTACCATTTGCGATCGCTCCAGTCCCATCGATCTGAACGCAACGCATGTTTATTCTGTTTTGTTTCGGTAGGCAATTATTTCCAGATATGGATCTGTTATGGCAGATGAGAAAGGTGAGTGTTCCTGAGTTAGCAGTCATTCCCGGAGGTGTAAATCCGAAATCTTTGTTGCTTGTTGCGACAACAACAGCCCTGCTTGCGGGTGTGGATTCGATCTGAGCAAGTCGTAAGTTATCGCGAGCTCTGCCTGTTAAATTGCTGATTTGATCTCCTGCATAGCCATTTTCACAGTCGGGGTCTGATGTGAGTTCACTGATGACAGAATCGCAGCACATAAATTTAGTGCTGTTATTAGTACTATTCTGATTGAACTCCACTACGTCTTCTGGAGGAAAGAATTTAAATGCCGCTGGAAAATCTATTTTGCAACTTGTTTTGTTTGTAGCTAACTTTGCTCGTAATTGATAGAGACCTGACTCCAATAGCAAGGCATAGCGATCAACCTCTCCTTGCCAGCGACTGCGGCTGATGATTGGCGCCGTTGTTGTAGTAACAACTCCTAGGACAGCCAGGGCTACGAGCATCTCAATTAAAGTGAATCCGCTTTCTTTATTTTTCATTGTGTGTCATAACATTGAGATGAGAAATTTGGATTGATTTCCGCAATTCGTTTTTCAATCCCGATTGATGATTCAGGCGCTTCAAAGCTGTAGGTGAGAATCAGGAGTGAGGGATTGTTGGCATTCCAGTCCATAGTTATTGCTTTGTTCTTTGGTTCACCGGCTATCTCTCCTTTCTTCAAGTGAACCATTAAAAAGTCGCTTGGATTTTGACAGGCTGCTGATAGATTGATATTTAAGCCTGCTGGATCACGTATTGCTTCAGGTGTGAGATAGGAATCCTGCATCTGTATGAGCTGAAGATGATCATTGATGGCTGCCTCAATCGTGTTCCTACTCGATTGCTTACTACTTGTTGCCATTGCTGTCATGCTTAGGCGGCCAACACTTGTCATCACTGCGGCAATGATCAGGCCAGCAATCAGCGTTTCAAGCACTGTGAATCCTGCTACCAAACGATTTGCTTTTAGCTTCTTAGGATGTGAGAGTGAGTGGCGATTCATGGCAGGCCATACAGATTCATA
>DCQA01000047.1 GCA_002323325.1 Coxiellaceae bacterium UBA1530
CAATTAGATAGCTCTAAGACCATGCGAATTGACATCATTCGCCATCAAAAATAAATTATACTCTTATAATCAATATGATAGATAATAACTTCAAGTATCTTAAATCATCATTAATAATTGAAAGACCCTGACAACATTGCATATTGATGATAGGTTTCGATAAATTAAATAAAATGATCGAAACCATGGACATACCACGAATTTCGGAAATCGCTGGGTTTATCGCTAACATTAGTAGCAATGTTGCCTTTATCCCGCAAATTATAAAATCATATCGTCGCAAACAAGTGGAAGATGTCAGTATTGGCATGTTTACCGTACTGTTTTGCACGCAAATCTGCTGGATAGTCTATGCAGTGCCGATTGGGGCAAAAAATCTCTGGATCTCCAGCTTGATTGAAATCGCTTTGTTATTACCCCTTTTCGCTATGTGGTTTTTCTATAAATCCATGGGGAACACCACGGTCTATCAGACCGTCAAAAACAAACTCTTTAAACAATCTCAAGCCGCCAATCAACCGTACGATGACCTTACTGATCATCCAATGATCTCTCAGCGACAAGACGCTCAGTGATTGGAAGGTCGGGACAAAAAATCAGCAAGCTCAGAATCATTAAAAACAAACCCATCGTCTTGCAACCTCTGACTAACGACATGTTGTCCAGAGAGCAATAACTCCTCTCCCATTTGCCCAAATAACGCTTTCACAACACATCCAGGCAGCGTCATAATACGTGGACGAGACAGACTACGCGATAAGGCTTGCGCAAAATCACGCTGACTGACCACACCTGGAGACACAATATTTACAGGGCCAGAACAATCCGGATGTTCAATGATAAATTCTATCGCTCGAACAACATCATCCAGACTCACCCACGACAAGGGTTGCTGTCCGGTTCCTAACACAGCACCTAAACCCATCTTAAAACTCGGCAATAGTTTTTTTAACATACCTCCACTTCGATCAAGCACAACCCCAAAACGACACATCACGACCGATAAGCCAGCTTGAATCCCAGGAGAGAGTGCACCCTCCCACTCTATACCGACCTTACTAAGAAAATCAGTTGGCGGTTCAGGGATTTTAGAGGTTTCATCAAAGCGAGTCGATTGCTGCATCTCGAGTGACCCAGCAATACCATAAATACCAATTGCGCTAGCATTAATGATTCTAGGCGCCTGATCTCCCAAACGCACACAGGCTAATACCAATTGTTCTGTTGTAGATACCCGCGATTGAATAATCTCTGCCTGTCTCTTAGAGCTCCATCGCCCGTCTGCAATATTGGCACCCGCAAAATTAATAATAACATCACAGCCTGCGACTATATCGTCGCTTAACGAATGCCATGTTACTGTTTCGTAGCGGCCTCCGTATAAGCGATTGAGTTTATTAAGAGATCTACCCAATACCATAAGATCATGGTGCTCAAAGGCTCTAACAAGCGCTGAACCCACTAAACCTGTTGCACCACTGATTAAGATTTTCATGTTTATAACTCTTCGATAACTGTTGATAACACCATACGATTAACGTGTATTGATTTCAAATGATTAAAAGACAAGTTCAACCAAAGAACCCCACTCGCCAAATGAGGTAGTAGTAAAAGACATTCCTGGTGAAGAAGTCATCGAGAAGAGTTTTTGCACATAAGCAGAGTGATATAGAGTAGCGTTTACGCTCTGGCAAACACTGCTCGTCTTTCTTTAGTCATAGTTTATCGCTGGAGCATTGTATCGAGCATGGGTGTATGATGACCTCGACCGATGTCATAGATTGTTTTTAATTGCTCGAGTTAGCTTTGGTTGGTGTATCAATAAACTGAATCCTAGGAAAATAAAAACCTTTATTGACTGACCCTATGAGCATTTTCTTAATGACCATAGATAATTTCAACGCATTCAATATGTAATAAGCCGACGCTCCGCTTCTGACTGATCAGAGCATGACGATTTCAAATTAGATACAGCTGTCTTCGGCCTGCGGAGTTATCGTATCAGCAAGATTAATAAAAAATATCCGTGGGAAGTGGATTGTCACCATCATACAAAGCGCTTTTACCCAGATTCATTTGACTTTATTATGTATTTTTTATCAGTCACTTAGATGAATTCACTCTCGCAAACCTCGGGACTACGATATTTATTATCAAAACGCTATTGCGAAGCACTGCGTCATATATTACCGTACAAATACGAAGCAATGCTTCGCTTTAAATCAAAATCAATAATCAGAGGTATGAATAATGATTTATCAGGAACTTAGTGCTATTTGGCGGAAAATTAACCGACAATGGGGACTACAGGTCGAGCCTGTTTTACGTGATCTTGGATTAACGCACACTGATCGAATGATACTAATGACCGTATCAGTGATACCAGGAGTGAGTAAGACAGAGATCGCAAACTCGATTAATGTGCAACCGCAAAGTTTAACACGCTCAATAGAGCGATTAGTCCAAAAAGACTTATTAGCTAAAAAGCCGCATGCGCGAGATGAGCGTGCCTTGTGTTTTTCTTTAACATCGCAGGCCCAAGAAAAGGTTAAGATGTTAGAAGCGAATAACCAGCGTTTATGGCAAGCTATGTTACGTGATTTTGATGAGACTGAACAAGCGCAGTTGGAGAAATCGCTTGGACGTATGTTAAATAATTTATTAAAAGCTAATACATCAACGCAAGATAGGGGGGAATAATGACCACATTTCAACGACGATGCATTATTCTATATGCTTTAATTGCTACACCCTTATCTGGTGCCTGTGTTGATATTTATGTGCCATCGTTACCTGGTATTACTCAGCATTTTTCTACAACACAAGCATTAGTTCAATTATCAATTAGCATTTATTTGTTGGGCTATGCGGTGTTTAGTTTATTATTTGGTCCAATTGCAGATACCTATGGTCGTAAGAAACCGCTTTATTTCGGGGCTATTTTATTTATTATTAGCAGCTACCTCATTACAAAATCATCAGCATTGATTTATTTTTGTTTTATCGTCTATTACAAGGCATTGCTATTGCTGCGATAGCCTCTGTATCTCGAGCAATTATACCAGATGTATTTGAAGGGAAAACATATCGACATGTGATAAACATGACAACAATTGCGTGGTCAATCGGACCTATCGTTGCACCTTACATAGGCGGCTATCTTGAGCACTATATTGGGTGGCAAGCATCATTTTATGTGTTAACAGGTTATGGCGCTATTTTTTTTGTGCTGCCTCCTATTTCTTTTGCCGGAAACATTAAAAAAGAAAAGTACTTTTTCCTCAGCTGTTTTGTTTTCACGCTATAAGTCAATGATGTTAAGCCCCATGTTTGTGGGTGCTGCAATGATTTGTGGTTTAGTCTATTCAAGTATTGTCGTGTTTAATACGATGGCGCCTTTTTTAATACAAGAGGCATTGCATTTCTCTGCGATCACCTATGGGAAGATGGCATTATTGATGGGATTTGCTTTTTTTCTGGGGAATACAGCTAATCGTCTACTGAATATCAACCAGCAGTATCGATTGCTTGGTGCATTAGCACTTATGATATCGGGTGTGATAATTGGGCTTTATTTTATGGTAACAGCACCAATGTCCTTATTGCATATTGTGCTGCCTTCATTTTTGATTATTTGTGCATCAGGCATTGTGTTTCCTTGCATGTACGGTAGTGCGCTTGGACAATTTCCAGCTTTTGCAGGCACGGTGAGCTCAGTAATGACGTTATTATTTGTGTTGACGGCAAGTGTGACAAGTGCTGTTTGCAGTGGATTAAAGCTACACAGCCAGGTTCCTTTCATCCTTTTGCTCACAGTAATTGTTATATTAATTGGCCTGATGTATCGTTTTTTGTTTTTGCGAAAATCAACCTAAATATTGTATCTTTTTAATTTTTTCATCCCAATATTCTGAGCTAAAATGTCCAGGAAAGGAGTCTTTCCATGGACATTTCAGCGCAAATAAAAAAAACCTAATCTCTAAACTTGACTAGACCACATATTTAAGTGCGATAGATTCCTTTTGATATAGGAAGAAAAGCTCGATGTTGCTTGCCCCATGTAATGGTAATAATCTGAAGAATAGACCTCGCATTCACCTTGCGACCAAAGATCAAAGGTTTCTAACTGCTGTGTAATACGCTGAGGGGTATATCCGCTTTGCGTTAAGCGACGAGCATAGACAGCTGGGTCCTCCCTGACATAAACAATATTTTTATGAAGATAGTGGCTTAACTGCTTAACACAATCACTCATTGAATAGGCTTGTGAGCCTGTTAATGTAACAATGACATTATGCATCGAAGACTCTTCAATCGACTTAACGGCAAATAGAGCAATATCATCAACATCGATAAAAGTCACCACACTATCATGAGTGACTGCTGAGATTAACTGTAGCTCATCTCCACACACAACAGCTGGCAGATAGGTAAATCATGACATAAAAAAATTAGGTCGTATTATTGTGTATGAACAACCGATCGATTGTATCATCGATTCAATGATTTTTTTTGAGTGTGAAAAAACTGAAGCTTGTTGTTCATCGTACATCGCTGAGATATAGATGATGTGAGAAACAGCACACTGTTTAGCGAGCGATATCATCGCTGTTGCGTGCTTCACTTCATCGTCATTTCTAGGCAAAGCTAGATAAAGAATATCCGTATCTTTAATAGCACTCGATAACGCAGATTCGTCCGCATAGTCAAAACACATCACTTTATCTGAAAAAATATCCACTCGATCAATTTTTTTATTATCACGAACCACGGATTCAATATAAAAAGCATCAGAATGAGCTAGACACTGAAGAAAAGCAAACCCTGTTTTTCCAGCGGCGCCCAGCACTAATATTTTTCGCATAGAGCCCTCATCTCACACCCCATCTTATTCAACTTATGATATCTCGTTAGCGATAAATAAGGCATTTATTGATACTCATAATAGCCTATAGTTCAGTTTTGTTTGAAATACCGATAAATTTACCTTTACACGCGTCAGTCGCCCATACCACATTTGTCACGCCTGTATCAGATAAATTGTGTTGATATTCCCATAACGGAGAACGCCATATGGTTTTGCCTTCTTCATTGACACACCATACCTCAGCAAGAACTTCATTGAACCCTAAACTACGACGATACGACGTTGTATATGAGATATACCTAATATAAACGCCATTTTCAGCATACACACCTTTTTGGATACCAGAAAGCGTCATTTTCTCAATATTTGGAGTATGAGTATGGCAGAAACTTACAGAGACTGGCTTTAAGATATTTTTACGTGGCTGTTGAGCATAAAAAGTCACCGTCCAAACCGTTTCCGGAGGGTTTTTCGCTCAGTGCACTAACAGAACTAACAGTGCTCACGCCTAACAAAACCATTATAATCAGTTTTTTACCCTCATAAAATGCAGCTCATCAGCACACAAAGAAAACTAAGATATACGTTATGAATAGTATTCTGATAGAAATCATAGACATCGTCTATGACTGTGTATACGAGAGATATAGAGATAGTCAAGCAACACACAATAAATGATCATCTCGACAACTCATGGAATACATTATAATAACAGCATAACTATTTTTTGGTCTATAATGACAGTAATTGTGTAAAGAAAAATCCATAGGATAGTATGATGAAAGAAAAATACGCATCACTGATATTAGCCTTATTTTTTCCTATTATAATTTCCGCTCAAGATGATAGCATGACTGTATCATTTAAAATGGATAGTAATTCGGATGTTGACAGGTTATCTGTGTGGCTATGCGACAGCAATGATGAATACATGTCAGGTTATAGTGAGCTATTAACAAAACAAAAGCCATTGATAAAAAAGTCACTGAGTTGTAATAGCTTAGGACTCTACCCTTTTCATCCGAAACACCACCCCCCAGATCGGTACGTACAGCCCTCTGCTACAGGCATTAATGTCTTAAATTATTTTCCTGTAAAAACATGTTATGTACAATTTAACAACGATAGTTACACCATTCATCCTCAAAGTACTATTACGATTGACCAGAAGGATATTCAATCCAACAACTCAGTGGTCATTAGCTGCAATACGATAAAAAACTGATTTTAATGTGTTATTCCACATCCGTTATAACTACTAAGCTCGTGACACAATAGCTATTTCAACCCATGCCCCTTGTGATGCTCATCTTCTGGTGAATCGATGGTATCTAAAAGATTATCAACCAGTTGTCTTAATTCGTCGGCGACTTCACGCAAGACTCTCGCATCCGATGCGGTTTTTTTGATTTGAGATTTATCTAGAGTAGCTTGCTTTGGTTTCTGCTGATCCACAAATGTCCTTTACCCATCATTGATACGCCCATTTATACGCTAGTGATATTAAAGCAATATTAAATTCGGCGTGTTTCCCGTCATCTTGTGATCACCCCGATCAAACGATCGGCAGTAAATACTAAGTTGATGTAGCCACTAACGAGAAGATGGTGACTTTAGTAGCACCATCGTAGCACCCGTCCCACCTTGTCGCGGTAATGCACTATGAAAAGCAACGACTGCCGGATGTGCTAACAACCAACGACCCGTGAGATTTTTTAGGATGGCCGTGTCACCTCCGACGCGACCGCCCTTACCATGGACAATGAGCACACAACGATGCTGAAGATGCTGCTGCCCAGCAACAAACTCACTCAGCATAACTAATGCTTCTTCTTGAGTTCGACCATGTAAATCACATCGACCTTCAATGGCACATTGGCCTCGTTTTAAGCGTCGCTGCTCTATCTGCGGAAGTGACTTAGGAATATAAGCCATATTATCCTCTGGACCAACGTGATGCATATCGGCTAACTCTCGCCAAACCGACACCGTAGCATCAACGCTTTCAGAAGATGAGGTAGAGCGTAGCGATTCCATGCTTTCTCGAAATAACGCACGTTCACTGTCTGTTAAATTTGTATCTTTTTTTGGCACTACTGATACTCCTCTTTCTTGATACCTAAACACATTGACAAACTCATACCTCGACTTGCACAAAGGCTTGACAGTTGATCTCGCTGCGTTATCCTGCGGGATAATTCTCACCAGGCAATGAACTCCATGTCATCCACTTCTCGACAGACCATCGAACACCTCTTGAACTGGGCCTTTGACCAATTTGAAGCGGCTGACCTCTACTATGGTCATGGGACCGACAATGCCTGGGATGAAGCCGTGCAGCTAGTACTCCATGTCATGCAACTTCCCGTGGATAGCGATAAAAACGTTGTATCACAACCGGTCACAACAGAACAACAGCAACGCATCCAAACACTCACACATCGTCGTATCGAGACACGTAAACCATTGGCCTATCTCACACAGAAAGCTTGGTTTATGGGGCTGCCCTTTTACGTCGATGAACGTGTACTCGTACCACGCTCTCCCTTTGCCGAGTGGATTGCTCAACAATGCCAGCCTTGGGTCAAGCCCAATGATGTACATCGTATCTGTGATCTATGCACCGGTAGTGGATGTATTGCTATTGCAGCAGCGATGGTATTCCCAGAAGCGAGCATTGATGCCACCGATATTGATACAGATGCACTCGCGGTTGCTGCTATTAACGTCCAGCAACATCAATTATCCAATCGCGTTTCGCTGATTGAATCGGATGGGTTCAACGCCCTCACCGATCAACGCTACGATTTAATATTGGCAAACCCACCCTACGTGCCCGATGATGAGATGAAAACACTGCCCGAGGAATATTGCCAAGAACCCTCTCATGCATTACGCGCTGACCAAGAAGGCTTAGCCATTGTTATTCGATTACTCTCTGAAGCCACTCACCACTTAACACCTCACGGTATGCTAATGATGGAGGTGGGTAATAGCGACGAACACCTGCAAGCTGTATTTCCTCAAGTGCCTTTTACCTGGTTAGAGCAAGCTCATGGTGGACACGGGCTGTTTGTTCTGACCTACGACGAGCTTCAACAGCATCAACCTCTATTTAAGGAGCATATTCATGGCAGGTAATCATTTCGGTCAAGCCTTTGTTATTTCTACCAGTGGTGAAAGTCACGGGCCAGGCTATACGGTCATTATTGATGGCTGCCCTCCTCGACTACCTCTGTGCGAAGCAGACATACAACAGGCACTGAACCAACGTCGTCCAGGTCAAAACCGATTAACCACGCAACGCCAAGAAAGTGATACCGTTCAAATACTCTCTGGCGTGTTTGAAGGCCTAACAACCGGCACACCCATTAGTTTGTTTATCCCCAATACAGATGCTCGTTCACAAGATTATTCACACCTTAAACAGGCTTATCGACCAGGTCATGCTGATATCACCTATCAGGAAAAATACGGTCATCGTGATTACCGCGGTGGTGGGCGCGCATCAGCGAGAGAGACTATGTTATGGGTTGCAGCGGGCGCTATTGCAAAAAAATACTTAGCACTCCATTTTAATACGCACATTCAGGCCTGCGTTACAGCGATTGGCTCAATTCAAGCACAACAGATCGATTGGTCCAGTGTTAATGATAACTCTTGTTGTTTTGCTGACCCCAGCCAAGTCACAGCCTGTGAAAGCCTCATTGAGACACTACGTGAGGCGGGAGATTCTATAGGTGCAAAAATACACGTCGAGGCCACACACGTACCCAAACATTTAGGTGAACCCGTCTTTCATAAACTCGATGCGGACATCGCCCACGCTATGATGAGCATTAATGCGGTGAAAGGCGTTGAAATTGGCGATGGATTTGATGTTGTGCAGCAACGCGGTAGTGAACATCGTGATGTAATCACACCCGAGGGCTTTGTGACTAATCATACAGGAGGGACATTGGGTGGTATCAGTACGGGCCAACCACTGAGTATCAACGTTGCCTTCAAACCCACTTCGAGCATTGCCCACCCAACAGCATCGATCAACCAGCAAGGTGAGACGTTGACTCTATCGACTAAGGGTCGACACGATCCATGCGTGGCTCTTCGTGCCGTACCGATTACAGAGGCCATGCTAGCCTTAGTCCTTATGGATCATGCCTTACGTGATCGTGCGCAAAACTTACGACCCTACACTACTCTCACACCCCCAAAGGAGACACATCCATGAGTCAGACTAAATATTCCATTGCCATTGTTGGCGCCACTGGCGCTGTCGGTGAAGCACTTTTAGAAATTTTAGCCGAACGTCAATTCCCTGTGAAAGAATTATACCCACTGGCTAGTGCTAAATCAGAAACCGATTACGTGATGTATAATAATAAACGCAAAGCTGTGCTGAATCTGGATAGCTTTGACTTCGCTAAAGTCGACTACGCCTTTTTCGTTGCCACTGATGAAGTCTCTGAACTGTACGCGCCCATCGCAACTGAAAAAAATTGTATCGTGATAGACAACAGCTCACGGTATCGCAATGATCCAGATATTCCTTTAGTCATCCCTGAAGTCAATGCAGAAGTATTAGCCAAACCACTCACAAAAAATCTGATTGCTAACCCTAATTGCTCAACCATTCAGATGCTGGTGGCACTGAATGCCATTCACGATGCCGTCACCATTCGTCGCATTGATGTTGCTACCTACCAGTCCGTCTCTGGCGCTGGCAATAAAGCGATTCAAGAATTAGCCTCTCAAACTGCAGCTTTACTCAGTGGTCAAGAAGCAGGCGTTGAAATCTTACCTCAACAAATTGCCTTTAACATTATACCGCACATTGGTGAGCTAGATGATGATGGATACACCTCTGAAGAAATGAAAATGCACGATGAAACACGAAAAATCTGGCAAGACAATCAAATTGTCGTCAATGCCACTGCGGTTCGTGTACCTGTCTTTTACGGTCACTCCGAAGCCATCCATATTGAAACCGAGAATAACATCACGATCGATGAAGCCACCGATTTACTCCGTAACACATCAGGGGTCGAGTTTTTAGAACAGGGTGAATACCCTACTGCCATCACACACGCAGCCAGTAATGACAATGTCTTTGTCGGTCGACTGCGAAAAAGTTTAGGCCGGGATAATGGACTTAATCTATGGGTAGTTGCTGATAACGTCAAAAAAGGTGCCGCATTGAATGCTGTGCAAATTGCTGAACTACTCGTCAAACGCTCACAAGTATTGCACTAGGAAACCATCATGGCGAAGCGTCGTATTGTCTTAGGCGTCAGTGGTGGCATTGCTGCCTATAAAACACCGCAACTTGTCCGTGACCTCATTGAACGCGGCGCTGAAGTCCGTGTGGTATTAACGAAATCTGCCCAAGCGTTTGTTACACCACTATCACTACAAACCGTATCGGAGCATCCAGTTGCAACAGACTTATTAGACGCCCACCAAGAATCTACCATGGGACACATTGATCTAGCCCGATGGGCAGACACAGTACTCATTGCACCAGCAACGGCGAACACCATAGCACAATTAGCGCATGGGCATGCGAATGATTTACTCACTACACTGTGCCTTGCTACCCGAGCACCGATTCGTATAGCCCCAGCGATGAACACACAGATGTGGCAACACCCACTCACACAAAAAAACATCGAGACACTACAAAAAATTGGCATCAAGGTATTAGCGCCCGATAGCGGAACATTAGCCTGCGGTGAAACGGGTCCTGGTCGCATGATGGATACAACACGTATTGCAACGAGCTGTCTTACCAATCATCACAGTACACGACTGGATAACATACACATCATGATCACAGCCGGTCCTACACAAGAGGCGATTGATCCAGTGCGCTACCTAACTAATCACAGCTCAGGAAAAATGGGTTATGCACTCACACAAGCTGCTCGACAATTAGGAGCAACCGTGACTTTAATCAGCGGACCTACCGCCATACCTACGCCATCGGGCGTTAATACGATTCAAGTTACGTCTGCTCTTGAAATGCAGCAAGCGGTTCAACAACATCTATCATCTTGCGATATTTTTATTGGTACCGCAGCTGTGTGCGACTATCGAATTGACACCATTACCAAACATAAAATCAAAAAAGACCAAGGTGAATTTAAACCACAGTTTGTTCGCACACCCGACATTATTGCAGAAGTTGCTCATCAGACACCGAAACCATTCGTTGTCGGCTTTGCTGCAGAAACACAACACGTGATAGAAAACGCAAAAAAAAAATGCAAAGTAAAGCAATTAGATATGATGATAGCCAATGATGTTAGTCAAGGAAAAGTATTTGATAAAAGTGAAAGCGCTGTCACTGTAATACATTGTGATGGGACATCAACACACTATCACCAAGAAAAAAAAGAGTCTCTTGCCTTTAAGCTCCTGAATGATATTTCAAAAAACTACCATAAAAGGCTAGTCGTACACCCCTGACACAGGCCCTTAACGATAACTGATACGTTATCTATCAAAGTAGTACAACTTTTACAGTAACCACCTTACCCATGAAGGCAGTTTGAGGTGTTTATTTAAAATAAAGTCTAACGAGAAACCACATGCACCAAATAGTGAAAAACTTAGTATGAGAATAGACCACAATACGGGGAACTCCCAACCACCTCCACGATTAACCCACATAAATCCTAGAGCGAAGTGATGACCTAAAAATGCTGCAACAATGATATAAATGAATAAACAAATCGAGCCAAGGCGCGTTAAAAATCCACAACTTATCGAAAATGCTCCAAATAACTCAATAAATCCTGATAAAATAACAAATAATAGTGCATTATGACCCAAACCCAGCTGCTCAAAGTTTTGCGTTAGTGCAAAACGAAAAGACTCACCTGCAAATAATTTCTCACAAAAGTGTGGTATTAAATCTAAACCAATTGCTAATCGAATAACCAATAGTTGCCATTCAATGACATTATTAGAAACCAGAAAATCCTCGTGATCATCATTGACTTGCCAGATATCGTTTAGGCAAACAGAAAAGAAACGAATGACATTCAAGCTAAATGCAACAAACCAGAAAGTTTCCGAAAAATAAGCATTCGAGAGTGAACTTAACCGCAATGAAATAATAAGACAGAACATGGATATTAAGTAGCTGGCAATAAAGTAAGAGGAAGGATTGCGTGTTTTAAGTAATCTTGGACTGATAAAAAGCGATGCAAGTGTAATGATTGAGGATAAGATAGTGAAACAAAATAATTGAGGGTTAGAGAAGAAGAGTTTGGTATCCAGTAAGACGTAACTCAAAAATCCAAATAAATAGACAACAACCAGTATGAGCCATAAATAGATCGATAAACCTCGAATCTTTTTAGGGTAATTGGAACGTATGACATGATTAATCACTTGGCACCTCCAATGTGCTGGTAACGATATACAAAGACTATCTTCTTGTTTAAAAAAAGTCCAATTCCTTCATCATCTTATCATTCATCCAGAAAGTAGTAGGGAATTATATATTCCAAGTTGCGGATCAATGCTGAACAAATAAACATCCCTTTCAAAAATACACAATCATTATTCTGACATAGACACAGGAGATTAAGGGAACCTTCAAAAAGTAGCTAGGATTGCGATAAGGAACTAGCATGATATGTTTTTGGAATCATCCATACGACAAATCGCCACGTACCACTGGCAATAACCAGGCCTGCAAGAATGTCTACTAAAAAGTGTGCCCCTAAACACAACGCAGAAATAACGACAATCACTGAATAACACAAAGCGATCCATCGCAGATAACGAACATTCCACAATGAAAATGTAATGACCATTGCCCATATTGTATGAAATGAAGGCATTGATATTAACCCAATCGCAAACTGACTAATGGGTTTGTAATTATGTTCAAGCTTAAATTGCTCAACGACCATGTATGCACTCGGGGAAAAAATCTTCGAGGGAATAATAGAACTAACATCCGTAGAGGGAAAAAAATAATAAATCAGTGATCCAATTAGAAAGGTTATTAAAAAATAGGCTATATATCGATAATAGCTCACTAATTTCATTGAGATTAAAAGTGCTATCCCAACTAACATTGCCATTGTTTTGAGGGAATTATAGGCATGAGCTAATACAACTCTTAGCAAAGGATGGTCTATGATGAATTGTATTGTCACTTTTTGCTCATAGCCAATCGCTTGGTCAACTCGATAAAACCACTCATCTTGTAAAGGGAATGGAGTCGTAATCAGTATACCCGTCATAACTATCTGAAGACCGATAGCAATCCCCATTAATCCTGCTCCCTTTACAACAAGAATAAGATAACCACTTTGTATACCTGAAGCTACCGCTAGTGAGTAAGCAATAACACACGATAAAAATAATACGGCTTGATAAGAATGAAATACGTTAACGAAAGCATATTGAAATGTAAGCTCATTAACGACAAAAAATGTTACAACAAATACAATAAAAAGAATTAAACACTTAATGATCACCCAATCCATCGAATTAATAGAAGGTGACGGAGATAATGATGTCTTCACGGTTGATTCCTTGATAGGTTGCTCTCAACAAACTTATTTAAAAGAAAACTTAATAGCAAGTTTTTTAAAATCTGATTTAAGACTGTTGTTTGAAATACCAAGTGAGTCTTTCAGTTTCTCGCTACTGCTTAAATACAATGGATGATGTATAGTATTCTTACAATCAACCACTCCTATGCCAGGAACAACAATGTCAATGCTGATTCAATTTTATCAACAACAATGTTCACCCTTCGATAAAATTTTCTATAAAACACAGCTAGCATCCCTCTTATTAAGCGGTCTATTCATCCTTATTAACTCTCTGTTCACGCACTATATTGGCGTACCCTATGCCAAGTGGCAATTTTTTCTTGTGTTACCATTTCTTTGCGGGCTGAGTGCCATTACGATCTCAATTCAAGAAGAATCGCCCTATCTGTACAACATAGTACATAGCTACAGTCAGTACTGGGTCTTTCTGATTATAAACACCCTTCTTTTGCAAGGGATTCAGTACACACCCTTCGCAACGATTGACCATACACTCGTCCATTTCGACCAATCGCTTCATTTCAATACGGTTAACTGGCTGCAATGGACACATAACAATGATCTAGCAGGTCTTTTAAACTTTTTTTATAATTTAATTCACTATGAATTATTCTTTTTACCCGGCATTCTTTTGTTTTTTATCACGCGATATCGCTTTGAGAGATTTTTATTGGCATTTGCCTTAGCAACTATTTTCTCAGAAGTTATTTACTACTTTTTTCCAACAACCGCGCCAGCCTCAATGTTTAGCTCACCCCTATTTCCACCCACTGCGGAGCAAACTTTCATCAAATTCAACGCTGTTCACCAAGCACTCACTTACCCCTACCCTTCAGGAACAGGAGGATTAATTGCTTTTCCTTCATTACACGTGATTGTTGGTGTTATGTTTATCTATTTATGTATTGATAAACGCTGGCTATTAAGCTTTATAGGAACTGCTAATACATTATTAATTCTATCTACGATATTACTAGGCTGGCATTACTTAGTGGATGTACTTGCTGCAATTATCATCTCAATAATCTGCATAGTGGTTGCGCATAAATGGATACGCCACGCTGACCAGAAGCAGACCTCCATTGATACAGCGAGTTGAATTAAAGCACACCTAGTTCAAGTTGGGCGATGTCAGACATCATGCTTTTATCCCAAGGGGGATCAAACACAAGATCAACTTCCACATCGGTAACTGTGTTTAATGAAAAAATTGACTGCTTTACATCTTCGATAATAACCGGCCCCATGCCACATCCAGGAGCAGTCAACGTCATAGTGACTGTAACGAGTGCAATATTCGGCTGGGCATCATCGATCGATACTTTATAGATTAAACCTAAATCCACAATATTCACTGGGATTTCAGGGTCAAAAACCTGCTTGAGCTTATGCCACACTTGATCAATTAAAGCTAAGCCCTCGGGCATAGGCTCATACTGATCTTCGGCAACCAATCCTAATGCATCAGCCTCTTTTTTTTCAATTCGGGCTAGATTACCGTAAATATTCACTGTCATACTGTTTCCCAAAGACTGAACGATGGTTACCTCAGTCCCTTCGTGCAATAAGATGCGAGCACCTGAAGGCACCATGGCTGCCATGCAATCACGGGTTAACGTTACTTGAGAATGATCATCTTGAGCATCAGTCATCATCGACCGTCTCCTTAATTGAAAAACTTTCACCACAGCCACAAAGATTTTCAGCACGTGGATTATTAAATACCATTTGCTTTAGACCTAAATCCTTACTCACAAAGTCGATCGTCATTCCCTCAATTGCAGACCGAGCATCCTCTGGAATAAACACAGTGACACCCTCAGCGACCTCAATTATGAGATCGTTTGGAGACTCATTGAGGGCTAGCTCAGGTACGTAACGAAAGCCCGAACAACCCGATGATTTAATACCAAGACGAAAGCCCAAAGCTTTTTTATCCGCAATTTTTTTTCTTAAATGAAGAATCGCAGCTTCAGTTAAATGAATCATCGTACTAGTCATGTTTCAGTACTCACCGGTTGATGGTCGTCTTGTATCGCTGCTCGTAATGTTTGCCAAGCCAATGTGGCACATTTAACACGCGCTGGATATTCTGTAACGCCTTTCAATACCACTAGTTTTCCTAATGCATCCTCATCAATGGATGTATTAGGTTCGGTGATCATTTGATGAAATAACTCGAATAATTCCTCTGCTTCTTCAATTGTCATTCCTTTAATAGCTTCTGACATTAACGAAGCAGACGCCATCGAAATGGCACATCCATCACCATCAAAAGATACATCAGTAATTTTACCTTCAGACGCTTGAATGTATAATGTCAGACGATCCCCACACAATGGATTAAATCCTTGTTTCATCAAACTAGGGTTGGACATCACTCCTACACAACGGGGTTTACGACCATGGTCTAAAATGACCTGCTGATAAAGTTCTCGAATATCGGACATTATTCCTCACCAAAAATTGTCAATACTGCTTGAACACCGTCTACTAGTCGATCAATGTCAGAACGCGTCGTATGCACAGCGAATGATGCACGTACTGTAGCTGGAACTGCTAAACGCTTCATTAGAGGCATGGCACAGTGATGACCAGCACGAACAGCTAAGCCTTGATCGGCTAAAATAGTCGCAATATCGTGCGGGTGAGCCTGCTTGAGCGTAAATGATATAATGCCAATTTTGTTAGAGGATGTTCCGTGAATAGTGAGACCATTAAAAGACGATAAACGATCAGTCGCATACGCCAATAAATCTTGCTCATGCGCCATGATCTTATCAATACCAATCGAATGAATAAACTGGAGCGCTGCCGACAAACCAATAACACCAGCAATATTGGGAGTTCCTGCTTCAAACTTATGCGGCAAGACATTAAACGTGGTTTTTTCGAATGAAACTGTTTCAATCATATCACCACCAGTATGGAAGGGTGGTAACCGTTCTAGCCAGGCTTGCTTACCATACAATACACCAACACCTGTTGGTCCATAGGCTTTATGCCCTGAAAAAGTATAAAATTCACAATCTAATTGCGTAACATCGATAGGAACGTGTGAAGGAGCTTGCGCACCGTCAATAATGACAGGAATATCCTTCTCGTGGGCATCTTGAATCATCACCTGAATAGGATTGATAGTTCCCAGTGCATTAGAGACATGGAGTAAGACCACTGCTTTAGTCTTGCTTGACAATAATGCACGATAAGCCTCTAGGTCCAACTCACCATTATCAAGAATAGGGATAATTTTTAATACCGCACCGGTCGCCTCACAAGCCATTTGCCAAGGCACTATGGTTGAATGATGAGCCATCACTGACATCACTACTTCATCACCCGCTGAGAGCAGAGACTGACCAAAACCATGCGCAATACAATTCATCGACGCTGTTGCGCCACTGGTGAAGACTATCTCTTCATTCGCTTTAGCATGAATAAAATGACGCACCTCTTGACGACACGCCTCATAGCGAATGGTTGCCTCATGAGATAGAGCATACACTCCACGATGTACATTCGCGTTATGATGAGCATAGTAGTCCTGAATTGTGTCAATCACACAGGCAGGCTTTTGGCTAGTAGCCGCTGTATCAAGGTAAATCAATGAAGGCGTTTCACCAGTGTCCTGAGTTAACAAAGGAAACTGATGACGCATCTTATCTGCGTCTAGCTTAAACTCAGCCAGTTCTGTCATAACGTCGCTCCTGTTAATGTGGCATAACGCGATACTTTTTCCATCATGGCATAACGTACTCGATCTAAGCAGACACCTGTTGGCACATTTTCCAGCAACGCATCAACGTAGCTATGTAATAATAGAGCGCGTGCTAGTGATTCTGACATGCCTCGACTACGACAATAAAAAACTGCTCGAGGATCAAGTTGCCCAACAGTAGCGCCATGAGAACACTTCACATCGTCTGCATCAATTTCAAGCTGAGGACGAATGTAAGCCTTAGCTCCAGGGGACAGTAATAAATTATTATTTGTTTGATCGGCAGTCACTGAAGCAATAGCAGCATCCACTTGTGCCTTACCGCTAAACACTGAAACCCCTCGGTCATCAACTAAATTACGAAAGAATTGTTGACTCACGGTATGTGATGCCTGATGGTTAACTAAAACATGCGTATCGATATGCTGACAACCAGTCACATGCGAAAACCCAATGAGCGAACAAGATGCTGCATTATCTCTAAGGTCAGTCGTTAGAGCGTTACGTGACAAACCAGCTCCCAATTGAGCAGCACAGTGCATCCACTCGGAATCTCGTTGCTGGTCCATACGAGTCTGTGTCACATAGGTGACCGTGTCCGCATAACGCTGTAGCTCGTAATGATTCAGCTTAGCATTGGCTGCCAACACAATATCAGTGACTTGATTATGAAAAACTGTCACTCCAGCCTCAGAAATACCTTCTTGTAATAGAGATAATGAGGCACTTTCACCTAATTCAATGCGCAACGCTGTGTGATGCATAGTGTGCATAGATGCACCTGAAAAATAATGCAGTAGTTGCATAGGCCTCTCAACAATCACACGTGGTTTAACACACAAAGTCATATGGTGCGTCAATAGTCCTGCGTTCAGTTGAACAAGTGGATCGGTCGTCAACTGCGCCTTATTAAAAAAATCATCAACATTGGATGAAGACACCTCATGATTAAAACGCACTTCCATATACTGCTCGAGATACTCTAAATCACTATGCTCAGAAGAAAGACATCCATCTATGAATACTAAAGAAGCGACTCCTGCGGCTTTAAAGGATAGTACTTGCTCGAAATCCGCGATGGAATGACCATTGGTATCTGGCAAATTTAACTGTTGTTGAGACAAATGGGATAAAGGCGAATACTTCCAAGCCTCATTACGACGAGTCGGAAACCCCTGAGCTAAAAATGCCTCTAAGGCTAGCACCTGCTGTTCCCGAAAATCGAGTAACACTGGGTTATTCTCACGAGCAAGCAGCGCTTGTAACTGCTCAGCATCCCAAGCTGTTGTTACTTCCAAAACACTCATGCATGACTTCCTTCGGTTTGATAAGCTGCGTAACCATTTTTTTCCAACTCAATAGCCAATGACTTATCACCGGAATCAACAATACGACCATCAATTAAGACGTGTATGTAATCAGGCTCTATGTAATCTAATAACCGTTGATAGTGTGTTACCAAAATGATAGCGCGCTCAGTCGAACGCATCCGGTTAACACCGTCAGAAACAATACGTAGTGCATCGATATCTAAACCTGAATCGGTTTCATCCAAAATGGCTAACTTTGGTTGTAACAACGCCATTTGAAGAATCTCATTACGTTTTTTCTCACCGCCTGAGAAACCCGCATTGACCGCGCGCTTTAAAAAAGACTCGTCTAAGCCAACATATTTGATTTCAGACTTAACCATCTTCATAAAATCAAAACTATCCAACTCAGACTCACCACGCTGAACTCGTAGACTGTTCACTGCAGCCTTTAAAAAATAAAGATTATTGACTCCTGGAATTTCAACAGGGTATTGAAAAGCTAAAAACACACCAAGAGCAGCACGCTCCTCAATCGACAAATCTAGCAAAGACTGGTCTAACACTTTGACATGACCTGATAGAACCGTTAGATCCTCACGACCCGCCAAGGTGTTCGCAAGCGTACTTTTACCAGACCCGTTAGGGCCCATGATAGCATGGACTTCACCCGCTTTTACTGACAAGTCTAGGCCTTTTAAAATTTCGCGATCACCCACATTGACGCATAACGATTGAATATCTAACATAACTCCCCCTCTAACCCACGCAGCCTTCTAGGCTAACTTCAATTAACTTTTGTGCCTCTACGGCAAATTCCATTGGTAATTCATTAAAGACTGTTTTACAAAACCCATTCACGATGAGCGACACAGCATCTTCTTCATTAATGCCTCGCTGCTTTAAATAAAACAGCTGATCTTCACTAATTTTCGACGTTGTCGCCTCATGCTCGATATGGCTAGTATCATGACCGGCCTCGATGTAAGGAAACGTATGTGCTCCACATTCTGACCCTAGTAGTAATGAATCACATTGCGTAAAATTACGTGCATACTTTGCTGTCGGTGCCATACGCACCAATCCACGATAACTATTTTGACCATGACCTGCTGAAATACCTTTAGAAATAATGGTACTACTCGTGTGTGCACCTAAGTGGACCATCTTAGTCCCAGTGTCAGCTTGTTGGTAATTATTCGTTAAAGCCACTGAATAAAACTCACCGACAGAATGGTCGCCCTTGAGAATCACGCTGGGATATTTCCAAGTAATTGCTGATCCTGTCTCGATTTGTGTCCATGAGACTTTTGAATGTTCACCACGGCATGCCGCACGCTTTGTGACAAAATTATAAATACCACCTTTACCATTCTCGTCGCCAGGATACCAATTCTGGACTGTTGAATATTTAATCGATGCGCGATTCAAAGCAACTAGCTCAACAACCGCTGCATGAAGTTGGTTTTCGTCACGCATCGGAGCAGTACACCCTTCTAAATAACTAACGGTTGCATCATCGTCAGCTATGATCAAGGTTCTTTCAAATTGGCCCGTATTCAACGCATTAATGCGAAAATAGGTTGATAGTTCCATAGGACAACGAACACCTTTTGGAATATAAACAAATGAACCATCGCTAAACACCGCTGAATTAAGCGCTGCGAAATAATTATCACGATAGGAAACCACAGTGCCTAGATACTCTTCAATCAATTCAGGATGCGTCTGTACTGCTTCTGAAAAAGGACAAAACACCACGCCAGCTTCCTGCAAAGTATCTTTAAAAGTGGTGGCGACAGAGACACTATCAAAAACAGCATCTACAGCAACTCCAGCTAAACGTGCACGCTCGTGTAATGGCACACCTAACTTTTCGTAAGTTTCCAGTAATTGAGGGTCGACCTCGTCTAAACTTTGCGGACGATCTGCAGCAGATTTAGGTGCTGAGAAATAACTAATCGCCTGGTAATCAATGGGCTCGATATTTAGGCGCGGCCAATCTGGCTGCTCTAATGTTAGCCAGTGGCGATAGGCCTTTAATCGCCACTCCAACATGAATGTAGGCTCATTTTTTTTAGCGGAGATCCAACGAACAACATCTTCATTTAAACCTGGAGGTAACGACTCTGCCTCAATGTCTGTTACAAAACCATGCTCATAGCCTTTTTGTATAGCATCAATCACTACTTGATTTTTTGAACTCATAACGACTCTCCTTGAAGACAGCTTGATAACATAGGTTGATGAAACATAGGAAATTCAACTGAAGACAATGAGGGAGGCATCATTTGCTGGAGGGAAATATCTGCTAATAACTGGACCATCTGCTCATTAACCACTTTCCAGTTAGGGCGAAACTCACAACGCCCTTGCAAAGAGCAATCTGAACCAACAGAGACACATTGCGTCAATTGTACATCACCCTCTATGGCACGAATCACATCCAGTAAGCGGATATCCGTTAACGGTCTTGCCAATCGATAGCCACCTTTTGAGCCACGCTCTGAGATAACCAGCCGAGCTGCGCATAATAATTTCAAGCATTTGCTAACTGTACTGGTCGCCAAACGTGTGCGCTCAGCCATCATTGTTGCTGAATGAAAACGCACATCGGCTCCTCCCATCATAGCTAGAATAATCACCGAATAATCTGATAACTTGCTGATTTGTAACATTTTTTATATCCAACTGGAGTAAAAATACCGCTTGGAAGCATATAGTACTATTTTAGTCCACTATTGCAAGCATATTTGACACTAAAAAGTGAGCAATCTCTCACAGAAAATACAAATCTGCGCTATTCATCCACCTAAAAAATCAGTCCCGATAGACTAAGAACGAGACTTACCGTCAGATTTTGAAGAGGCGCTTCGCTTTGCCGGTCGACCCTTACTACCCACCGGTCTTCCCGCTCCGGAAGCACGTCTTGATGAAGCACCACCACTATTATTAGATCGTCTAGGGCCACCTCGCGAGCGACCTCCAAAAGATCGTGATCCGCGCTGATGACGACGCGAGCTCTTCTCTTCTGGCTCAGCCATCACATCTTGATCAGGCAAAGGGTTTGACTCCTCTACAAGATAAGCTAATGCAGCTGCAATATCCTGAACGTCACAATCACCTTGTGCCACAATATCCTCTACGATATTAAGATACGGGTGATACTTATTACTCTTCTTGATAATATTGACCACTTTTTCAGCTAATTGTTGACGACGAAGCTCACCCATCTCTTCAACTGATGGCGCAGAGATAACTGGAATAGGTTGCTTCATTACCTGCTCTATCGCCTTTAACAGATGATGCTCTCGAGAAGAGACAAACAAAAAAGCTTTACCTTGTCGGCCCGCTCGACCCGTTCGACCGATTCGATGTATGTAGGACTCAGGATCACAAGGTATGTCATAGTTGAAGACATGCGTAATACGATCGACATCAATTCCTCGTGCCGCAACATCCGTCGCCACAACGATATCTAAAGAACCTTTCTTTAAGCGACCCAACACCTTTTCACGCATGGATTGACTCATATCACCATTTAGAGCTGCGGCTGCATAACCACGTGCTTGTAATTTTTCTGCCAACTCTGCCGATAGTGTTTTCGTACGAGCAAAAATAATAGCACCGTTCACAGGTTCGACTTCTAAAAGTCGCGTCAATACATCCAATTTCTGAGTACGCGAAACACGAATGCAATACTGGTCGATGGCACTCACCGAGCTTTCTTGAGGCTTAATGTGTACTTTTTTGGGATGATTCAAGTACCTCTTGGCAATATTTTGAATAGCCGGTGGCATAGTCGCAGAAAAAAGCGCTGTTTGATGCTCACCAGGCACCTGCTCTAGTATCCATTCCACATCCTCTTTAAAACCCATCTTTAGCATTTCATCCGCTTCATCCAAAACCAAAGTTTGAAGGGCATCCATTTTTAGCGTTCCTCGGCGTAAATGATCCATCACACGACCCGGTGTACCGACAATCACGTGACTGCCACGTTTTAACGCTTTTAGTTGTACTTGATAATCTTGCCCACCGTAGATCGGTGTAACAAAAAATTTAGACAGTTTTTTAGAGTAACTTTTGAAAGCCTCCGCTACCTGAATAGCTAACTCACGCGTCGGAGCGATTACCAAGGCTTGAGGCTGACAAATTTTAATGTCCATGTTCGCCAAGATAGGTAACGCAAAGGCGGCTGTTTTTCCGGTTCCGGTTTGTGCTTGAGCGAGCACATCGTCACCTGCTAAGAGCAAAGGAATACTGCTTTCTTGGACAGGAGTCGGAGTTTCGTAACCTAGCGCAGATAACGTGGCCAATAAGGTGGAAGGCAAACCCAAGTCTGCAAATGTTTGATTAGTTGACATAAAATATTCTCTTAATTCAATGGTCTATGTAAAAATTTAGACGCAGATAATGGGCTGCGCCACGGCCGATCACAATCACTGTTATCCGTATGGTTGCCATTCCTTGCTGAGTCACCTCAAGATGGCACGGTACGCTATTCAGTCAAGAAAAACTGCGGGACATTAAAGGTGAAGCGAGTATACGGTGACTTCCATCAAATGTCACTTTTTAGACAAAACTTTTTATCCAACCCCGCCACTGGACAGGCACTATTATGCCGATCATAATAACCAAAATTCAGGAGATCCCCACATGCATTCAGATACTTATCCCATCACTCGCCGTGTGTCTATCATTAGTGGTGCGGTTAACTTACTTCTTGCAATAGGTAAAATAATCATCGGATACGTTGGCTACTCACAGGCACTGATTACAGACGGTATTCACTCCTTGTCTGATGTTATCAGCGATGGTCTCGTCGTATTTGCAGCCAAAGCCAGCATTCAAGCCCCAGATAACGAGCACCCCTACGGCCATCATCGCATAGAAACCATCGCTGTGATTGTCATTGCTTTGGTGTTACTGGTGGTGGGTGTTTCTTTCCTGTACCCCGCACTCACCCAACTAATACACGGGGCAAGGTTCACACAACCGAGTAAATTTGTATTAATCATGGCAGCTATCTCTGCGCTGACCAATGAAGTGTTATTCCACTTCTGTTTGCGACAAGGGCAAAAGATCCAATCATCATTACTGATTTCTAATGCTTGGCATAATCGCAGCGATGCATTGATCTCTCTGATTGTTATCGTCAGCCTGATTGGAGGATATATTGGATGGCCGTTTCTAGATGCCGTTGCAGCGTCCATCATCTCGCTCATTATTATTGGCGTCGCAGTTAAAATGCTGTGGAAGAGTGTGAATGAGCTGATTGATGCTGCAACTGATCCTGAAACCATCAATACCATCCAGCGCAATATCGAACAAACACCCGGTGTCATTGCAGTGCATAATCTAAGAACACGCCATCACGGACACCGTATTTTTGTTGACGTACACGTACAAGTCGATGGATACATCAGCGTGTCTGAAGGTCATTTCATAGCAGATAGTGCTGAACAGCGGATACGGGAAGCAGTACCGGCCATTCAAGACGTGGCGATTCACATTGACCCTGAGGATGATTCCATCGCACCCAATGTCTTGCACCACGCCAATCGTCAACAAATCGAGCAAGAAGTACGGCAAACATTACACGATATTGATATCTTGATAACTATTAATCAAATCACTTTGCACTACCTTGAGGGACAACTGAGTGCAGAGTTATTGCTGCACACAACAACACCATTGGAAAGCATCATTGGCACCCACGTCGATAAAATAGAGCAAAGCATAATTGCCAATTCGGCTTTGGATTATTGTCAGATTTATATCAAAGTAAACCAGGCATCCGCATGACACGCCAAGCAGCTACCTACTTATTCTATGATTTAGAAACCACCGGCATTAACCCGTGCTTTGATCAGGTCTTACAATTTGCCGCAATTCGAACTGACTTATCGCTTAATGAGATCGAACGTCATGAAATTCGCATAAAACTCAACGCAGATATTATGCCATCACCACACGCCATGATCACTCACCGTATCGACTGGCAAACGATGCAAACAGGCGATTCAGAGTACCAAGCCATGCAACGGATACATCAGCTGTTGAACACACCAGGCACGATCAGTGTTGGCTATAATTCTCTGGGCTTTGATGATGAGTTTTTACGCTTTAGCTTCTACCGTAATTTACTACCACCCTACACGCATCAATACGCCAACCAATGTGGACGCATGGACATACTACCGATCACGACATTGTACTACCTTTATAAACCCGATATTGTCCAGTGGCCCATGATTGAAGGCGTCAGACGTTTGAAATTAGAGGGTCTTAATGCTTGTAATCACTGGGTCGATGGTGTGAGTCATGATGCACTGGTTGACGTTGAAGTCACCATCGCATTAGCCAAAGAACTCTACCGAGAAAAAGCACTATGGGATTACGCTGTTGGCTTTTTTCAAAAAGCTACAGACTCGGCTCGCCTGCATCAATTAAGCACCGGTATAGCCAATGATAGCACCCAGTACCCGCAAGGCATACTCACTAGCCTACGCTGCGGTTATGCCAAACAATTGCAACAACCTGTGCTAGGCTTAGGCCAACACCGCCATTATAAAAACCAAACACTGTGGCTAGCCTTGGATCAGACTGAATTACAGCAAGCAACGTTGGATAACTTTACTGATAAAACCCGTGTAATTCGTAAAAAAGTCGCCGAAGCACCCATCATTCTACCAACCAAACAACGCTTTCTTGATCGACTAGACCCAGATCGCTTGCAAGTTATGCAAGCCAATCTTGCATGGCTTGAGACTCAACCGGACTTACTACAAACGTTATGCGATTATTACCTGGAACAAACCTACCCTATTGTTGAACACATCGACTGCGACGCTGCTTTATACCAAATTGGATTCCCTAGCCGCGAAGAAGAACAATTATTTCAACAGTTTCATCAAGTTCCACCCGACAAAAAATGGCAAGTGGCACAACGTTTTCCAAATGCTATTAGACAACAGCAAGCAGTGCGAATTTTACAGCGGAACTTTAATCACGCTTTCACGAATACAGAACAAGACACGACGTTTTCTGCTAAAACGCAGGACTACCGCTGTTCCAAAAAATACACGCAACAGGATGCACTCAATGATATCAAGAGCATCGATCAAAGCACGCTTGATGATCAACAACGAAGCTTACTGCAAGAACTGCAACAGCAACTATTAGCTGTTGAAACATCAAATCACGAGGAATAAATACCGCCATGACATCGATGATAATTTAAATCGATAAAAGGCCTAGAAAACATGGCTTGTATTCTGTTCAAAAACGCCACTAGGAATAATAGGCCTGAATATCGGATTGCAAAATAGATTCAACAAAGGCCTTAATAACACGCGAGGTAAATTCTCGCTTAGCGTAATAAAGGTTGAGTTGTGTTGAGGAAGTTTGACACTCTGAGAGCACAGGCAGTAAATCGCCAGACTCAATATACCGATGCACTATTGCTGGTGGAATCAACACAATACCCTCGCCAGCACAAGCAGCAGCAATGGCCATTTCCCAGTCATTAAATACCAATTTTGCAGTAATAGTAACGCGCGAACCTTGCATCTGCCAAATGGGTTTTGATTGATCTCGTCGCTTCCATGCAATAACACGATGATGCTTTAACTCAATCAAACTTTTGGGCACACCATAACGCTTAACATATTCAGGTGATGCATACAGTTGTGAGGCTGATTTTCCAATTGGTCGTGCGATCATACCCTCAGTATCAGCAATTAGGTGATCGGGTCCAATCATCACATCAATCTGGTCTCGCAAACAGTCAACTTGTGACTGCACCTGATAACAGTGCAACTCCACTTCAGGATTTTGCTGAATAAACGTTACAATCGCTGGCTGTAAGAGTCGCGATAAGTAAACACTGATGGCAACTGATAACTTACCCGATAGTGCTTGTTGATCATCCTGTACTGACTCACAAACCGCATACCAATGCTCAACTAAAGGCTGTATATCACGATAATACGACTCTCCTGCACGTGTTAGTGAAAGTCGACGGGTAGTCCGTATTAATAGCTGGACCTTGAGCTCTTGCTCAAGCAAATTAATTCGACGAGTAATCACCGATGGTGCAACACCCATCTTTTTTGCAGCCTGCACAAAGGAGCCACCATCAATAACGGCAATAAAAGTTTCAGTTAAATCAAAGGCATGCATATTGTTCTATTTTTTAGAATAAACTATTGACAATTATACGCATTGTTATATTAAACACAACAATTATACTTTAGCTTTAAGTCAATAAGAGAACACACATGATCCATGAAGAAAACCTAACAAGAGAGCACCTAAGCAGTCAAAATGAAAGGGATTTTCAACGCATTCAAGATAGCGTTGATAATTATCAAACCATCACAAAGGATTTTTACCTCTGCTTGATCGATGATCGACTATTCATTACTACTCCAGCTATCAAAACCTCACTCATAGAGAGTAGCGACTCCTTTGCTATTGATAAAAAAATGAAAGACGAGCTGGTCAAACAAGGGATTCCTTTTCGAACACCAAACCCGAGCCACGTTATTGCACTGCAAATTGCACCCACTTTTGGAGTAATAACACCACTATCGTCGAATCTTCCTATTGCTTTTAGCCTTATTACTGTCCTGTGCTTAATCGCGCACTGCTTAGTAGCATCACGTTATTCCTGTAATAGCTACTCATATAATCTGCATCTTGATAACGCTAAAATTACGATCATCGGTTTATTTTTAGGCATTGCTACGTTCAAATCTTGTATTAATACCGAGTTTTATATACGTTCAATGGCTGTTGCGACAACAGTGACTGCTTGGTCCTTTATCATCTCATCGCTAAAACATCATATAGAACATAGGACAACTTCCCTACTAAGATCTGCAAATCAGTGGTGGATTAATATTGGATTTCAGCAGTTTATTAGCATTTTTCTTGTAATAAGTAGCTTATATGGTATTGATCAATTCTTTGGGGCCGACCAAGCAGTGAGATGTACACTTAGAACACTAGTAGCCGCAGCAATTATAATGACAACCGATGTCATTATGAAACGACTGAATCCATGCCGGTTCTTCGCAAGCTCTAAACATGTAGAACAAAATCATATTCCAGAAATCAATGAACGACCATCGCCTTAACCGGGGAACTAGCGATCCATGATAACCCAACTACTGCACCAAAAAGACAATAACTTGATAATTCAATAATTATAAGTTCAGTCGTTAATGAGTAGCAGGAGCCAGATCCTGTAAAAACTGCCACTGATACAACATATCTCGCTCAGACACTGGCCTATCAATATAAAAAAGAGACCATACGATGCAATGATGATCAAAAAACCTAGGATTAAAATGATAGCGAGCCGAAAAAGACAGCCTAAGACGATGACATCATTCGACGCAAGATCGGTGTTAAGGCAAAGATAATGACAGCACAAGCTAATGCTGACCACCCCAACCCATGAAACACGTGCGCAAAGCTAGGATTACTGACTAATGGGTTACTCGTCTCAACGTCACCTAAGGCTTGATTAGAAAAAAAGCTAGCAAGCACTGCTGCGACACCGGAATTAAACAAGACCATCCCCATCATCATACTTTGCATGTTTGATGGGATGAGACGACCCACCATAGAATAACCAATCGGACTGATTAACAATTCAGCCAAAGCCAGCAATACATAAGTTGAGAACAACCACGAAAAATCGACTAGCCCTGCCTGATTAGCAAACGCAATACCAATAGGTAAGATTAATAAACCAGCAGATGACAGCGTCAAACCAAGACCGTATTGAATTGGCAGAATATTGACTGAAGAACGATTGCGATACCATCGAAAAAATACGGCCAATAAAGGCCCACCAAAAATAATCGTGATATTGTTGATATCAGAAATCCAACCTTGCGTGACCAAATAACCCATCACATGTCGATCAACATTATCTTGCGCAAACAAGGTTAACCCCATCGGAGTTAACTGATAAATGATCCAAAAAATTTGTGCCGCAATCAATAACACGAGAAAGACAAGGATTTTATTACGAACTGGCTTTTCATGATTAAAGGCCAATTTGACAATGTAGACTATCATGGCTGCAGCACCAAATAGAATTAAACCGCCACTCAGTGACGGGTACTGAAGAAGCACATAGAGTACAGGCACCAATATACAGACGATGCCAAAACCAATCATTTGTCGCTTGTATAACTCACCACGTCGGACCTTAGCAAGGATGGAACCCCTATCATGCAGACATCTCCAATTAATGAATAACACAACTAAAGTAACCACGTTCGATGCAGCAGTCAGTAGATACAAGGTGTGGTAGTCACCTGATACTTGAAAGAACCCGGCTAGAGAGTTGCCTAACAAAAATCCAATATTCATTCCACTGTAATTCCAAAGAAAAGCTGTTTCTCGTCTAGAATCGGTTGGACTAAATAGCTGAGAGACCAGCATGTTGATGCAAGTAACCATTGTACCGGTACCAACTAACATCGCTGCCATTCCGATATAGAGGGTCAGTAATGTTTGCTGCGATAAGAACAAGGCTGCAATTAACTGAAAAAATACACCCACTGCGATCAAAGCACGGTAAGTAAAAAAACGTCCTGCTATGAATCCTGCGAATAAATGTAATGCAAAGTTATATGCAAAATACACCCCTGTAATACTATCAGCTTCCTTACCAGTCAATCCAATTTTCTGCTTCATGTATAGCACAAGTGTTGCATACATCACCGCGAAGCTCATCGTAGAAAATATCTGTAATAAAAAAATGCACGGAATCCCACGTGGCATATTAAACCAACTGTACTCACTTGAAATGGGACTAGTGTTCATGAATATTATCCTTAATGTATCATTCACTGATGGGATTATTTAGCAACATATACTGTCGTTATGAAATACTGAGATCAAGCTCAGCAAGGTATGATTGTAACGTAGCACGAAGACTCTCGTCTTTAAATGCATAGTTCATGGTCGCTTTCATCATTCCTAGACGACTCCCGCAGTCAAAACGGGTACCTGTAAACGCATGGGCATACACGTCTTGAGAGCTCAACATAGCCGCGATCGCATCCGTTAGCTGCAACTCACCACCATTCCCTACCGGAATCGACTGTAGATAATCAAAAATCTCAGGTGTAAAAATATAACGACCAACAACGGCAAGATTTGAAGGAGATTGTTCAGGTGAAGGTTTTTCTATAATACCTTTTATTAGATTACCACCAGCTAAGGACACGATACCATATTTGTCCGTATCTTCTTTTGGAACCGTTTCAACAGCAACAACACTTGAGTGCGTTTGATCGAATACGTTAACCATTTGAGACAGGCACGATTGACTTGGAGAATCGATAATATCATCGGCTAATAAAACTGAAAAAGGTTTATCTCCGATAGCATGCTTGGCTCTCAACACAGCATCACCGAGTCCTAGAGGCGCTGGCTGCCTTACGTAGAGGAAATCAACACCTTTAGGCACTATTTGTTTCACTCTTGAAAGAACATCGAGCTTACCGGCTAACTCTAAACGCGACTCAAGCTCGTAGTTAGTGTCAAAGTAATCCTCTATTGCACGTTTAGTGTGGCTAGTAACAAAGATAAGCTGTTCAATACCTGCGTCAATAGCCTCCTCAACTACGTATTGTATGATAGGTTTATCTACAATCGGCAACATCTCTTTGGGAGATGCCTTTGTGGCAGGCAAAAATCGTGTCCCTAATCCTCCTACCGGGAAAACGGCAGTTTTTACGCTCGATATCATGTTGACTCCACTCCGTTTGAAGATAGTGATAGCTGGTTTAAAAGGGACTCTGTCGATGAGTCGTATTGATGGGTGACTGAGCGATGCTCTAAATCATGCAATAATCCTTTTGCCATCACCTTACCCCGCTCCACACCCCACTGATCAAAAGCATTAGTACCCCAAATAACACTTTGAATGTAAACTATATGCTCATACAAAGCTAGTAATGCCCCCAAGTGAGTAGCGTCTAATCGCTCTAGCATGAGAAAATTACTTGGCACATTGCCCGGAATTTCTTGGTGTGCCTCAACATCATGCAGACCTTCCATCAACACCTGACTTTGCGCTAGTGCATGTGCCGTTAAAACTGGATTGACACTACCATCATAGCTTTGCTTTGGTAAAATAAAATCAACAGGGATAGTATGAGTCCCCTGCATCAATAACTGATGAAAGCTATGCTGACTATTCGTACCACATTCTCCCCAAATGATGGACCCTGTTGAAAACTCAACAGGCTCACCGTGTTGAGTAACGCGTTTACCCTGACTTTCCATGAAAAGTTGTTGTAGATATCGTGGAAGACCACTTAAAAAACAGCTGTACGGAACAACTAGATGTGTCTTTGCATCTAGAAAGTTTTGATACCAGATCCCAAGAAGCGCTAAAATAACAGGCATATTTTTCGATAAAGGAGCTTGCCTCACATGCAAATCCATCGCATGTCCACCCGCGAGAAACTGATTAAAGATCTCCATTCCAAAGACAATCACAACTGACAAACAAACACTCGACCATATCGAATAGCGACCACCAACCCAGTCCCATATAGGTAAAATATTTTCCGCATTGAACCCACTATCAACTGCCTTATCATGTGATGCCGTCACTGCAAACCACTGATGTTGAATGGCTGACCAATCTAACGCATGCTGCAGCATCCACGACTTTACTTGAGCATAGTTGAGCAACGTTTCCTGTGTGGTAAACGACTTAGAAACAACAACAACTAGCGTTGTTTCAGGATTCAAACGTGACAGCACAGTATTCACGAATGCCTTATCGCACGTGGAAAGAAAATGTAAGTTTAGATGTGATCGCATCTGAGGCTTTAATGCTTCAAAGAGAAGCAATGGACCTAAATCAGAACCACCGATTCCAATATTGATAACATCTGTAATCTGCTTACCCGTGAAGCCTAGTAGATCACCTTTTTCAACAGCAGAGCTTATTGCGTTCATTTGTTCTAAGGCAACGCTAATTTGATCGGATTCAGACTGCAAATTTTCAGAAACCGATTGGCTAGGTGTTCGAAGTAGTGTGTGAAGTGCTGGTCGTTGCTCAGAGGCATTAACCAAGCCACCTGAAAATAATTCCTCAATAGCCTGGGGCACTTGTTGTAATTCAGCTAACTGCGTTAAATAGTCTCTTGTTGCTAAAGTAAGACGATTCTTCGAATAGTCTAAACTTATACCACACGCCTGAAGTGAGAATTTCTTTGAACGATCAGAATCTGCAAGAAACAAATCTCGCATAGCGATGGACTGCATCTGCTCGGAGTGTTCCTGCAGAAGATGCCAAATGGGCTTGTTGCTGACGATACTCATAGGTTGCACAGTCTAACGTATTAAATTAATTGTTACTAGTGACGTACTTGTGGTGAATCCCTACCTCCCTACCGATGAGCTGCATGATTAAAAAAAGATACTGTTCACAGCATTATTTCGACGGTTAAAAATAGTTACACAATAAATCGAATACTCTTGAGAATAAATGACTCAAGCGACAGACTATCTTCAAGAGACACTCATATAAAATCTGTCAAGATAGCATCACCATGACATGTGAAAAATTCATAGATTTATCATTGAGTTAGACCTCACTTACACATTAAGAGTACATTAACTTACCCACTAACCTCCAAAATTGCTTGCTTCTAATAATTATGAACGGAATAATCACGTAAAATTGTTTAAATATTAATTAAACATTCATCCTTACCTCTCGATATGACCAACGAATATTCGCTATGAACCAATCGCCTCAGACACCCCTTTCGCCCGATGTTGCACCCCTTTCGCCCGATGTTGACCCTCTACGCGTCGCTCTATTGGCGAATGGAGACACATCATCGGATACTGGACATCATCTAGCAGGGTATAATCCTGAGCCTGACAAATTATTTTCTTGCGTTAATCTCTTTCCTATCAAATTATCTTACGACGGAATTGTCTCAGTAATTGTAACCTGGCTACTTCCTTTTTTAGCCGCTTCAAAATCAGCTATACCCATCTACGATATGTTTAGGGACCCTGAGAATTCACTCGATCTACCCAGCTTACCTGACTATGCGGCCATCATCCTAGCATTAGCAGGATCAGTTCCGACGTTTGCTTTCTATCACGACAACACCAGTAGCTTCTACAAAAATCAAAAACGATACTGGGGATACGGAGACACTGTGGGAGAATATTCTTTGGTTAGAACCAATGACCCAGAAGCCACCAGTACCCCAAGCGGAAGCCCCAGAGGTAGTCAGGAAAGTTTGTCGGATGTACTTAAGAATGACTCTTTAGACTCACCACAGTTTGTTTATAAAAGAGAGGAACAGAACCCTGTTTTAGCAGGAATCTTCGGCGTATTTTATTGTGCTGCATCAGCAAGCATGGTTTATCAAAACTCTACAAACTTCCCACCACTACTTAGATACGCATTCACATTGGGCACGTTATTCACCAATTTTGCCATAGGCCTGGAAAAAACTAGCGCATTGACTCAAGTCTTAGCCGATCTTCGCGACAGCCTAAAAGAACATTACTATCAGGCACTCAATCAACGCGATCTATACGAACAATTTATTCGTCGTAACACAGCAAGACAAATTATGAAAACCTATGTGAAATATCATGGAAGACAAGACATATTTACGACAGAAATAACAAATGATGATACCCCCTGGTCCTTCCCACTAAATGTTTATAACATTTCAGAACATCAGATCTCTGAACACTTTATCAGTTGGATGGCAATTGAAAGAATTCTAAAACAAAATGATCGATTGATTGGTAAAGACATTCCCAGTTTCACAGTGTATCCAGGTCGATCTTGTGCTATCACGTCGATTAAATCCATCAGTATGTTATTTTTTACCGTCTTTGCAACACTGGCGGTTTTCTCTAACTGTTTTTCTATCTTAGACTTTTTGTCGTCCACTGCTGGATGGCCCTCAGTAGCGGCTACAACAATCGCTGTAGTTGCCTCAATAGCGCCCTTGAGTATTAATCTCACCTGGAAAGGTTGGCAGATTATTAATAGGATTACGCATAACGAAAACTTGTGCTACAAAGGAGCAGCATCCTATGTTTTTGGCAATGACGATTCATCGATTTACCTACGGCAAAGTCTGGGTAACTTTTTACAAAAACCCGTCAGCGCATTAGCCTGTGTACTAACATTCTTACAATCCTTACAGGGTTGGTATTATACGCACAAAAGCACCGAAGGCATTGCTTGGATGAATAGCCCCGCAGGTAATTTACTGAGATCAGCTGCCTGCACCTCGGGTTTAGTGTTCATGTATGTCACAAAAATTGAAGCTACCATTCAATTACTCGAAAAATGGGCTGGCCATATTCATGGTAAAAAAGATGGCATCAACCATCTAACGAATTCTGAGATTAAAGACCAAAAAATCACAAATAGTGTCATCGTCTTATTGGCCAATTTGAACATAGACTTATGTAAAGATAATGACCCATCAAACCGTCAATGTCTATCACAGCCACCAATCAGCTTTTTGAACAGTAACAAGGTGGTAACACAACAATTGTTAGACGGAATGCTGAACACTTCTCCAACAATCTGAATATTGGCCCGTAAGATTGACATCTTCACAATTGAAATACGCTGAAATATAAATTTAATCTTTAATTAAGGTTTCAATGAACCTGTGCGCCAGGCTGATCAATGCACTATCGCACAGAAAAATAAGGGGTTTTTCTCGATAGCGATTGATATCTGTCAAATCATTACATTTCAGTGCGTTAATTTAAACCCAAGAAAATCGTGATACAATGGCGAAAATTGTACAAACTGCATGGGTAGAATACTTTCAAACCACGCAGTCAAAAAGAGAGACAGTATGACAGTATACGATGAAACGGTTGTCGGCGGAGGAATCGCTGGCAGTATTCTAACACTATCACTTCTCCAAAAAGGCCGTCGTGTGTCGATGATCTCACCTCAACACATGTCGGATGGCAGCAATTCAATTACGACCAATAAACAACCTGGAAGATCCACCCTAGGCGCTCACTATAAAGACATCCCAACTGCTCGAGAGATGGTGTACGACTCGTTAAAAACACTGATCGATTTAAAAAACCTTGGCTTTCCTTTTCTCTTAGCTAACGGCGAACTAAATCTAGAGTGTTTTGAAGGGTCCGGTCAACGAGATCACCCAAGTCGTAACACTGCTTACATACCAACAAAAGTCGAACATGTCAGCGAGCTTAACGATGTATGTGATGCCATTCAAACTAGGATTAATGAACTCTGGGAAACAGAATTTACTGACAATGATAAGCGTTTCCTGCTTACTATTTACCCACATAGCGATCCTTGTAAGAACCAAAACTTGCTACCTATCCAGTACGTTAAACCTCTTTTAATTTTTCCGATACAGCGTATTAACAGCGATAAAAATGTCGATGAGTCGATCCTCTGGTCTGGCAGCTATCAAAGCTGTGAAATGCAAATTAACGGTCGATACCTTACTCAATGGCTTTGGGATCAAATCAACCAATACAAAAACAATCAGCAGTTTCGTTATATCAAAGGAACTGTTCGTGAAATAATCAATCAATCCAACGAAGACTCTTCAAAAACTGGTATAACGGATGTCTTAAAAGAGAAATCTATCAGAGTTCGATTTGCAAAGGGGTCTCAACCAGACCAAGAGTTACTATCAAAAACTGTAATATTGTGCGCGTATGATAAAAATTTTCAGTTACATGCCTCCTATATTCAGCACCTTCATGACGAACTATCGCACGAGTCAGATGATCTGTCCTCTACATCAAGAAACAGTCCACGTCACAAGTTTGAGGTAGCATCAAGAATTAAGTTGATTGCATCGGTGACACTTGATCAAGCAGAGCATCAATGTTCCTTGATGAAAGTCTACAGTCAGGGGAGTATGGTTACTCCGTGGAAACACAATCAAGTTAAGTATACTGATCAATCCATTACAAATTTAGCAAGTCAAACTATTCACCACGGTACCGAAACGTTATCCAGTAATAGTCAACCTCCTATTTTTCAACCCTACTGGTCGAATCCAATATTCAAGCTTTTTTATGCCGGTACCAAATATCGAAAACCCTATGAAAAGGTTCATCAAGCTAGCTTTTCATCAACTAAAACGATATCTAAAAAAGACATAATTGATAAGATGCTCCCTCACCTTACTCGTGATGAAATGAGCATGGCGTACTCAATTACCATTTCTGACGAAGATATCAGTAATCTTGAAAAGGGCACCATACCTCCCTCCATTGAAGAAGCGGCAAAGATGTTAATGCAACATAATTTCAAACGTGACTATCCTTCTCAACCAGGGAAGATTGAAAGTGTTGAATCTGGCTTAGTTATTACATCTGGAAGTGCCGATCTGACAAATCAAAAGAAATCATCAAATAAACAGACCATTCACGAAAGAAAACAACCAGACCTATTGTTTGTTCAACCGACTCATGTCAGCCAAATTGACCAGGGGCTTTGGGCATTTTATACCCGTAAAGCGATGCATGCCAATCGACCTATAGAGGCAGCGGAAAAGATCATTCTCTCCAAAGATAGACAAAAACAAATTAAACGACTCATCCATCAAATGATTATTGAGAATAGACAGACATTTTCACAAACTATTATTGGTTCACATCCCGCGCTAATACAACGATTTAATCAAAGTGTATCGACACATTATCAAAATGTCATACATAAAATAGTCAACTTCAACAACAATCCACTGGGAGCTTTAAGCCCAGAAGAGTTTAATCACGTAAAAAATAGAATCACGCAAGATTTTCAGGTAGAGCTTGCTAAACTACAAGTCAAAGTTGCTGAAAGCTTACCTCGAAGAAATCGTGCGGATAGTTTTGGCAGCAATAACAGTGATACTGATGGAACAACAACTAGCTGTGAAGAATCTTTAACTTCTGCGAGAAATCATACTCCACCAGAATCACCGGCTCGTCCTAAAAACACTCAATATTCGCCTGACGCCAATAAGATTTATAATATTCTAGAAAAATACGCCCCCATGGAACTTCTTTTTAGGGTCAATACGCCCGTTGCCGGCCTTGCTGGTACTGTCCAAGGACTCTTAGAAATACCTGAGGCCAACAGATCATCAACTACCAGTAGCCACAAGAGTTTTCTTCATTTCCCATTTTCATCACGGATAAATAAAAAGAGACCTCATGAAGTCAATCCTGAAAGTCAACAACCAAGAAAGCAAAATAGAAGAAAATAATATAATTGATCTGAAGAAAAATCAGGAACATTGATGGCTCAGCAACACGAAAATAAATCATCACACATTTTTGACATTATCAAAACTGCTTGCTACCAAGAAAGTCAACCTCACTTTTGGCTCATCGATAGTAATCACATCATTTTACTGAGCCAAGTAGACTCTAGAGCGAGCAACCCTCAAGAGAAACAACAAAGCTTCTTTGATTTTTGTAAAATGGAGGGATTACAAAATCCAATCAAGGCCATAAGCTTCATTGAACGGACAGCCTCGCTTAAACCTATCTCGAAATGGAAGAATAAAAATACGATTCGTTATTTCAAGTTTCAAGCACAGTTTACTCCTAATAATAATCAATGTTTATTAATAGCATTCGATATTACTCAAAATATCGAACTGGATGACTGTCAATTAAAGCTTGAATTCCTACAGAATATTATTGACCATCTCCCGTACCATTTTTTTTGGAAAGATAAGAATTCTCAATTCTTAGGTTGTAACAAAGTTTTCGCTGAGCATGCTGGCTTAAATAATCCTGATGAAATCATAGGGAAAACAGACTACGACCTACCATGGGATAAGAAGAACAGTGATGCATACGTTCTAGATGATAAACATGTTATCAAATCACAAACAGCTAAGCTCAATATTGAAGAATACATGGAGGTTGATAATGAGAGCCTAGTTCTTCTAACGAGCAAGGTACCCCTGATACGTTCAGGAGAAACGATTGGTATTATCGGAATTTTCCAAGATATCTCCGAACGTAAAAAAATGGAGAACGAACTATCCAATGCTAAAAGCACGGCAGAGAATGCACTCAAAGCCAAGTCTCAGCTTCTTGCGACTGTGAGCCATGAGCTGCGAACACCGCTTCACGGAATTCTTGGTATAACACAAATCATTGAAAACTCGTTGGAAGTTATAGATATTAAAGGACACACAAAAGATATCAAAAAGCTGGCTAATTCATTATTACTTCTTGTCAACGACCTACTCAACTTTACACAATTTGAAAAATACGAAATGGCGATACATGAAGATAGCTTTTCTTGCAAAGAGCTTATTGAATCACTCGTTAGGCAATGTACGCAATCAACACAATATTCTCAATTGGTGAATTTACAATATGACGTCGACAAAAACCTACCTAGCCACTTAATCGGAGATGAACTACGTATACAGCAAATTCTCCATAACCTTGTCAGTAATGCCTATAAGTTTACCCATGAAGGCACGATTTCAGTTCAACTTGAGCTCGTTGAACAGATCAATGATACTGTCAAAGTTAGATTTTCTGTGCACGATACAGGCATTGGAATTGCTGAAGAACATCAACAAATGATCTTTCAAACTTTTTACCAAGTGAATGAAAATGAAACTATTAATGGGCACAAAGGCGTAGGGTTAGGACTATCAATATGTCAACAACTGTGCCACAGAATGGGAAGTCAATTACTCGTCAATAGCCATGAGAATATAGGTGCCGAATTTCATTTCACATTAAATCTGAAGATAGATAATAGAGCTAATCAAAAATTAGAGGATACCTCATCATCAAACTACACACCTGTAAATAAAAATATCTTTGTCATTGAGGACGATCCGATCAACCAAAAAGTAATTCAATATTTTTTAAAGACTTTAGGCTGTTTACAAGCTTGTGCTACATCAGGTGAAGCCGCTATCAAAGATTTATCTGATCGACCTCACTTCTACGATATCATTCTTCTTGATATAGGCCTTCCTGACATCAATGGCCTTCAGTTAATACAAACCATTCAAAATGAGACCTCCTATAGAGACACGCCCTTCATTATATTAACTGCTCAAGTACTTGAGAACACTGAAACTCTTATCAGTCAATACCCTTCAGTTAAACATATCCTCACGAAGCCCGTTGATATCTTTGAAGTGAGACAAGCGATTGAAAATGTCGGCAATAAAAACAATTAAGACAAGCTGTTCCCATGACTATATCTGAGCTAAAAAAACTTAAGCCTCATAGGTCCGCACATTTTAAAATACAGCGAAAAATAAGCATCATAGCAGAGAAATGAAATTTTTTTTAACGGTCGCTTTAGCATCAGTGTGTTATCGATACGTTGTTCCAACGAAAAATAATTCTTATTATGCCTCTATCATTCATAGCATGTTACAACATATGATTCACTCACACTTTGATGATCAATGCGCTGTCCATTATCTATGCAACTGTGTGACCCCATCAATTGGCTATATTCGATAATAGGAATATACTATGCTAATAATGTGTATATATAAAATTTGAAACAACGGATTAATCACTGTGAATAATATGGACTCATTCGAAACCAAATATCAGATTGCAAAAGATTGGCTGCCTCGATACACAGGAATGGCTCTAAAAGACTTTGGACATCAGATACTTTTAACTAATTTTAGCCATTATATCTCTCTCTTCTCCGATCGTTTTGATGTACCAATATACGGAAATAATAAGCCCATGCAAGCGTGCACAAACTCGTCAGGGATTACCCTTATTAACTTTGGTATTGGAAGCCCCAATGCCGCTACGATTATGGATCTTCTCTCAGCCATTAGGCCAAAAAGCGTCCTGTTTCTTGGTAAATGTGGCGGAATGAAAAAATCGACAGAAATTGGCAACTTTATATTACCTATTGCTGCCATCAGGGGCGAAGGAACTAGTCAAGATTACTTACCTCCTGAAGTGCCTGCTCTACCATCTTTTAAGTTACACAAATTAGTTTCTGAAAAAATTCAAGAAAAAAATTATGATTATCGTACCGGTGTAGTCTACACAACTAATCGTCGCGTGTGGGAGCACGATGTCAATTTCCATAAAAAACTAAAAAGAACAACCTCTCTTGCTGTTGACATGGAAACAGCAACCATTTTTATTGTTGGGCACCATAACGAAATTGCTCGCGGTGCCTTACTGCTTGTTTCTGATCTTCCTTTTATTGGAATAAAAGGTATAAAAACTAGTGTATCTGATCGCCAAGTCACACAAAGATTCTGTGAGGATCACCTGGAAATTGGCATTAACACTATGTTAGATATTGATAGCAAGGGCGAGGATATTAAGCATTTTCATTACTGATCAATAAAAAATAGTAACTCCATCAACTATCCGCAACCAACTTTAGATTTGCTGCGTAAACCTTACCTTTGCGGTAAAACGTCACTTTAATCTGTGATCCTACCGATTTTTTCTCGATAACATGATGATACTCCAGAGCATTATTAATACGATATCCATCTAGCCCAACAACAACATCGCCTAACCGAAGGGTGCCATTACGACGAGTTAGACCTTTCAACCCCGCTTTTTGAGCAGGTGAGCCGGGACGCACTGCCTGTATTATGACACCAGGTATAGTTGTAGATGTCGCAACGTCATCACTTAATAGAACAATACCAAGAGAAGGTCGTATCACTTTTCCATATCGAATAATTTGAGTAACAGCAGAGCGCAAAGTATCCACTGGAATGGCAAAAGCAATTCCCGACGAACTCTTTGTGTTGGACACGATCATAGTATTCATTCCAATCAACCGACCTCGACTATCAAGCAGTGGGCCTCCAGAATTACCTGGA
>DCQA01000032.1 GCA_002323325.1 Coxiellaceae bacterium UBA1530
GCTGGAATACGGTTTTCAATACGACGACCCTGACCTTGGATAAAATCAAGTTTGGCAAAATAGTGGGTATGTTATATTCTGAGCTGTAATTTAAAAATTAGATTGGAACCCACCTCAAGAGGTGGGTTTTCTCTCTCATGGATTGCCTTAAGCTAACCAGCGCCCAAGAGCAATGCCACCATCAACGCCGAGTAAGCCAAAGACTAGTTGAATCACAACATCAAACAAGGCTACCCAGGGATGGTGTTTTAAGAGTGTCAAAACATCTAATCCAAACGATGAAAAGGTGGTAAAGCCACCTAAAAAACCAACCACTAAAAATAATTGCAGTTCCGGTTGAATACCGGTTGCGTATCTCTAAGACCAAGCCATCTATAAGGTGCGTAAAACATGGATGGACGTATAATCTTGCCTTTTGAGCCATCGAACATACTTGCATCTCAATACAGTTATGAGAAAAGAGTCCTGTTTGTGTTAAACACTTTGCAATGATAAATCAAACTCAACCCAAATAGGACAATGATCCGATGGTTTTTCCATGCCTCTAATCTCATAGCTGATTCCCGCATCAATCACTTGATCAATCATAGTTTCAGTACATAGAATTTGATCTATACGTAAACCTCTTTTGGGCTCACGATCAAACGCTTTTGTACGATAATTAAACCAGCTAAATAATTTCTCTGACTTTGGAAACACCTTACGATACGTATCAAATAACCCCCATGATAGAAGCGTCTCGTACCATTGTCTCTCTTCGGGAAGGAAGCTTGTTGCTCCTTCTTTGAGCCATCGTTGAGTGTTTTTTTCGTCAAAACCGATATCACTATATTCGGGAGCAATATTAAAGTCACCCATAACAATAATTGGGTCAGCTGGTGAACAATAGGTCTCCAAATAATTCATTAAGTCTTTATAGAATCTGCGTTTCGCAGGGAATTTTACTGGGTGGTCACGATTCTCACCTTGAGGAAAGTAGCCATTTAACACTTTTAGTATACGTCCATCAGACAGCGAATATTGACCAATGATCATACGTCGTTGCGCATCTTCACTATCCGTTGGGAACCCCTTGTTAACTTCATTAGGTGGATTTTTTCCAAGGAGACATACACCATAATGACTTTTTTGACCGTGATAGTCACAATGAAAGCCTATACTGTTCACCATGGATAGAGGGAATTCAATGTCTTGCACCTTGCTTTCCTGTATACCAATAATATCTGGATTAAACTGTTCTTGAAGCGCTTTGAGTTGATGTTCGCGCGCGCGTATACCATTTATGTTAAAGGAAATGACTTTCATAGCAGAGCTCTTGTTGATTTATCATCGCTTAAAAACATCCAGTGGCGAGAGGTGCGTTTTTCACATAGCCGTAGATACTTAACTGAATTATATTTTTTCGAAAACTAACACAATAATTAGGCAAAGTGAAGATGAGTGAACTATGAAATGCTGCCGATAGATTCAGACAATGAAGACAATGGTATGGTGTCAAAAAAATTTTGCTGAGCATCCTTCTTAATATTGACGGTCTACTCTCATGAATCATATGACTTCTATCAGAAAAACTCTTCTTTACCACCTCAAGTTTTTTAGATTGAATGAAAAATTTAGACGCACATACAAGTGCTAATAGTTCATTCAAGATTCCAGCTCGTTACACCCCCACGAGAATCAAGTGCCGTGATAACACGATCATCTTGCCGCCAGTATAACGCTACTACACTTCCTTCAAGAAGTGAGATACCTATTGGTCGACTGTTGCCATTAGGCTGAATCAACCAAACAACGACAACACCATCACGTGACCCAGAAGCTAAGTACATTCCATCGTGTGAAAAAGCTAGCGTAGTTAGATATTTTTCATGAAAGGCTAAAATATCAGGCTCTGTTCCTTCAGGGCCATCTCCTTGAAAACTCCACAGCGTAACATTCTCACTGCCGGTGGTGGCCAAAAGACTTCCTGTTTTATTAAAGACGATCGTCGAAGGCTTTCCGGAATAACCGGATATTGTCGAGTCCTGGCCAGTGGAGCGTCGCCAAAAATGCACAGAGTTATCCTGACTCGCACAGGCTACGATATCAGAATTTGGTTGCAGCACCATTGATATCAAAGAACCCTTCCAGTTTAGTTGCTGATTCAGCTTACCCGTTGGCATATCGAAAAACGCCACGCGACCGTAACAAGTCGTTGCTAGCTCCTGCGAGCTCCACCAGTCGATCGCGCTAACTGTGCTCGGGTGTTCCTCAGATAACCAAATCTTTTTGCCACTGTCGTCATAAACACTAACCTGACGCCCGCACGAAGCCGCAAGCCAATGACCGTCATGAGACCATGCTAAATTTTCTACCCAACCACAACCGACATCGATATCTTGAAGCACTTGTCCTCGAGAACAACACGAAACAACTGCTCGCCCATCTTGCCCTGTAGTAACAAACTTATTTCCATTTGGATGGATCCCCAGCGTCAACAAACCTCCGGCATGAACGTTTTGACGTGTCCATATCACCTTCCCTGTTAGGCCGTCAAACAGATAGACATCACCCGCTGAATCTGCAACTACCAGGTTTTTTCCATTGATCGACCAACCTCCAGCAATTGCATAATCACCAAGCACTGCACGCCAACTGTATTGCAGGACACCCGCTGCATGCTCTGTTGTCAAATCATGCATTCTTCAAACTCTCTACGTATGGTCGTATTATCAAGGTTGCGACCGATGAAAACCAGCTGATTACGTCGCTGTGAATCTCCCCATAAACGATCTGGTTGACTATCTAGAAGCATGTGCACACCTTGAAAAACAAACCGTCTTGGATCATCTGCGATACTGATAAATCCCTTCAATCGAAAGATATCCACTCCTTTTTCACGCAGCAACTTACTCAACCAAGTATTTAACTTGTTTATATCAACATCGCCATCTTTTTCAATCGCAATGGATCCAACCTCATCATTATGTTCATGCTGTGCCACCCAGGTGCGCTCCAAACTAGGACTTATAATCTCACCTTGACTGTTCATTAGCTGCAGTGAAAATTCTATGGCCGTATGCTGGGCATACAAAGCAACATTCGTTGATTCCTTCAAATCTAATAGAAAAGTTTTCCGCCCTGGAGTTTCAAGGACTAAAGTAGAATGTATGCCAATGGGTAGCTCTTCTCCTGGGGAACAGAGCTTGGCAGATTCAGCATACTTTCTCACACACCACTCAGCGCCTTCGTTCAGGTCAGAGTCCTCTATACCATGATCATATTTGATAACCAGTGACATTGTTGGGTCTGGCCCGTCATCCAGGTTAAGCTCATAGTGACCAGCACTCAGCGCGTACACACCGGTCCATTCGAATGGATACTCAGGCTCGAGAAAAGACGGACGTCTCTCAAGTACTTGGTTAAGATCGAATGCATCGAGGTTCAGCACTGTGCTAATAGGGACATTTCCATGTTCAGTGCGAATTATTTTAGCCATTCGGTTCATTTCTTGAAGCCGAACTTGGATTCTATCGAGATTTTCAGCATCGATAAGATCCGTTTTATTTAAAACCATAACATCAGCAAATGCCACTTGCTCTGTACTTTCATCGCCACGATCTAACTGCTGTTCAATGTGTGCAGCATCGATGAGAGTAATAATGCCATCTAATGAGTAAGCCTCGTGTATCTCATCATCCATAAAGAAAGTCTGTGCAACGGGACCAGGATCGGCTAATCCAGTTGTCTCAACCAGCACATAATCAAACTTGTCACGTCTTTTCGTAAGATTTTCAAGAACACGAATCAAGTCGCCTCGAACTGTACAACAAATGCACCCATTAGACATCTCAAAGATTTCTTCTTCAGCGTTGATTACCAGTCCATGATCAATTCCAACTTCGCCATACTCGTTTTCAATAACCGCAATGCGCTTACCATGCTCTTCACTTAATATACGATTTAAAAGAGTCGTCTTACCCGAACCTAAAAAGCCAGTGAGAATTGTGACAGGGATTTTCTGAAGAGTGTTCATAAAAAGTTCCTTTTTTAATGTGAGTGGATCATGAAAGCTGACGATTAAAATACGATCTCTTGTCAAAAACTACAAGTATTAAATGATGTCCATAAACATTATCGATTGACTCTATATCGATGAGTCATAGTGTCAGTGTGTTTAACCAGAATATGCGACTGTGGCTATTAACGAATGGTTAGACAATGTATTTTTCTTGAGAAAAATACGATAACTCATGTTAGATTATGGAAAAGTTTGCACATGCTAAATTTTACTTTGAATATATTGACCTAAAAGTTAAGTTAATTCGAAGCCCTGATGCCCGTTTCCTTTTTGGTAAAGCGTGCAACCATTCCTTTATTGTAACCGGTCCCATGTATAAACCATCACCATTGCACAAACTTAACTTGATAATGTTCTTTCTATCTTCCACTGACTTAAATAAAAAATCACGTGACTGACCAAGACTAATCGATAAAATACCATGAGAGGCATCAATCTCAGGCTCATTGTCTTGATGGTATCCCATATAATGATCACCGTGACGGTAGACATTAATCAATACCGAATTCAGACCTGGAAATTTTTTGAGAATACGACCATGTAAAAGACCAACTACTGGTGACCAAGGCTGAGGTAGACGGGTTATACCAGAATATCGATAGGTGCAGCCTGGGTCGGCCATCCAAAGGGATTCTCGAGGCACTGTAATACTTTTCCCGAACATTTTAAATGTTTCTTGCTCTAAGGGCAGTGACAAAATTTCCGTTGTTAACTGCTGCGACATATCCAAACTAACGAAATGTGGAAACAAAAAACAATCAGGTAATTGACTCGAAACTAAATAATCATTCATTCTTTTCAGCCTATTAAAAAATCATCTCTTTTTATATAAAGGGATTCTTCTAGCGATAATCCTCGGTAACATTCGAATCAATGAAGGATCTTTTCTCATCCAATGATGCCAATAAGCCACAAAAGCATGAATCACCACCAAAGCTAAAAGCACCCAACCTGCCCAGTGGTGAATAACAGTTGTAACTTTAGCTAAAGGAACGCTTTTTTGAACGAATGGCATTGAGACTTTAGTAAAGATGATACTTGTCTTGTACCCAGCGGCCGTTGACATCATCCAACCTGACACAGGCATAATGACAATTAATATTAAAATTAGCCAGTGACTCGCTCGAATTAGAATAGCCTGATAAGTCGATAAGGAATAATGAGTCCGAGGTATTTGATTAGTCCAACGCCAAATAAGACGTATCATTACCAATAATAAAATGGCTAGCCCTACAGTTTTGTGATTAGAAATCACCCCTACACCAACGTGAGTATATTGTCTTAGCCACCATAGCAATCCTGTGATAATTGAAAAATAAATCATGACTGCAATCAACCAGTGCAAGCATTGCGCCACCGCTCCCCACCTTGATTGACTATTAAATATCATTTCTTCCCGTCCATAGCTCATTAAACAACGTAAGATATCCTTATGACAGCTATCTTAAATCAAGACTTTGAAAAAATACAAGCCGATTTCATAAACACTGATACCTCAATCAGGATAATACGCTGAATATAATATTTGAAGGTTAATTAAGGTAAAACAACGCGTAAAACACAAACAACAAGAATACCTGATAGCATGGCAACGAATACACTGCGAGTCAGACATACCATCACAGCCGTGGTTAATGCACCGAGCAACTCCGTAATGGAGCCGTACAACAGTAGTGGCGTGATAATTGATATCATTAAACAAGACGGCACATAACCTAACCAAGCTCGCATCCAATTACTCATTGTGACACGTCCTGCCAGCCAATAGCCCGATGAGCGCATTAGATAAACAACTAATGCCATCAACGTCAAGGTTATATAAGGGTTATGAATGACGGATATCACGACATGCTCCATAGATACTACCTGCTAATGCGCCCAATACAATATGCCAGCCGTGATGTGTCACATGTGAGACATAGGCTGATACTACTCCAGCGATCACTAATGGAAATACGTCACTTTTACCACGATACATAGACACGAGCATCGCTAAAAAAACCGACAAAAAAGCAAAATCCAAACCATAACGTTGAGGATTGTGAATGAGAGGTGCCAAGAACATACCCAGTGTGCCACAACAAACCCAGGCAAGATAAAAAATAACACCTGAAGTAAAAAAATATCCAAAAAGAAACTGCTGATTTTTATACCGTCTGGACTTAGCAACTGTTAGAGCCCAATTCTCGTCCGCCACGAAAAACAAAGCCACGTACACCCGCCAGCCTGACAATCCCTGTAAAACATCAAAAATCACCATTCCCATCATCACGTATCGTAAACAGATCATAAAGGCGAAACTGATCAACGTTATCGATGGTAAAGGAGTCTGAGACCAGAAAGGGATACTGATCATCTCTAAAGCTCCTGCATACACCTCAGAGTTCATCAACCAGGCCTGCAAAAAAACAAAACCATGCTGGATCATTAACACACCGATCACAAAAGCAAAACAACCCCCAGCTAATGCAATTCCTCCACTTTCACGCAATGCTGCTACAATACCTGCATGGATTGTATTCGAGTTAATATGATTTTTTGGCATCTATATTGCTCAAGTTAAGGTTCCGCTGTGAAAAACGCGGTAATACTACGGACGATCCATTATTCTTCACCATAAATTTTTGAAATCATCTGCTTCAAGCTATCGTCTGAAGAATCTGACTCAGAGGGGGTTTTTTTTGATGGTTTTTCGGGATCTTCTTGATTAAGCTTTAGTTGTGACATCTGTTTTTCTATATTATCACCAGCTTGATCACCACCACCCAACAAATCTTCAACTGTCAGAGAACTGACATCACCACTCTCTGATGTTGATAGGGACACGCCGCCTGTTTGATAAGAAAGGTTCAGTCGAATGGGAACTAATAGACCCTGACCTGGCGTCACTGTTGTAGACGCCAAACTGTTAATCGTTTTCAAGAATGACTCAGTGGTGTGATAATCTTTCGCAATGGTCGCTAGAGACTCCTTACTGTGTACTTCATGGTATTGCCAACTCACCTGTTTTTTTCCATCTAATGATTTCAAGTTAGCTTGAAAAGTTGACACACTAGCCACCGGCAATAATAGATTAAATGAGCCTGTTGGACTGGTAGCCCAACGACGCATACCAGGATTTAGACTTCGTATTTGATTAATTGAGACACCTGACAATTTAGAAATCTCACCCAAGTCCATCTGCCCACGCAATGTTACCGTTTTAAAGTAAGGTTTATCTGCAATCTCAGGGAGATCAATACCTAGAGTCTTGGCGTCCTTAATAATTTGAGCGACCGCTATTAAACGCGGCACATATTGCCGTGTTTCTTTGGGGAGCTGCAAGCTCCAAAAATTACTGGACTGACCGGTTTTATCCGCACGTCTAATTGCTTTTTTAACTGTTCCCAAACCAGAATTATACGCTGCAGCAGCTAGCATCCAATCACCTAAAGAGCGATGGAGAACGTTCAGGTAAGATAAAGCAGCTCGCGTAGAAATTAAGATATCACGCCGCTGATCGTACCACCAATCAATGCTCAAACCATAATCACCCGCTGCCGTAGCCGGCATCATTTGCCAAAGCCCAGTAGCTCCAACACGAGAGTATGCAAACGGGTCATAACCACTTTCTATGACGGGTAATAACGCAAATTCAGCAGGTAATTTGTTTTTTTTGACCTGTTGCAATACATATCCAATGTACGGTGTTGCATTACGTAACATACGCTGTAGGGCTTGTGGATTACGCAAAAATGCTGCTTTTTCTTCTAAGACCTGGGAATTACGTGCGTAATCATTGAATTGAAAGCCTTGAATAATTTGACTCCAGACGGTTGTTTGAACTGGCCTCGATTCAGGCGATGAAAAGACATCTTGCGATGCAGATCCTGGCCCTGTATCAGATAAAGCGCTTGCCGAGAGTTGTGAAAAAGCCGAAACATCACCAGATGACGTAGATGATGATTCTACTGGCGAGGGAGACGATATTGGTGCTGAGGTAGGAGGCTGATTAATAGCCTCATTAGGTTGACTATTATCTGCTAATGGAGGTGGTGCAGGCAGTCCATCTGACGAATGATACCCCCCCGTGTTATAGACTGGATGATACTTACCGAAAAGAACACGAACCTTATTTCTATAAGGTGATAATGCTAATGATCGACTACTAACGTAAGTGATGACACCCTTATACTGTGAAGTCAGTTTAATAGCAGCCGCATCATTGGCAACGGTCGATGGCTGCGTATTCCCTCCCCCAAAAATCTGCGACGACCAGTAACGATTCACTTGGCGAGGCGTCCATTGAAATATAGTTTGAAAAAAATCATTGTACTGTGTAGAGCCAGAGGGTTGATGATAACCTCGCACGACCTGACCATCTATTTTACTGGTCTTGCCTAAAAAAATAGACTGAATTTGACCTGACGATAATTTTTTGATAGTGCTTTTCTGATTGCCAATGACAATAAGGTTATCTTCGGAGGCCGATACATTTACCTGTAAGCCAAAAACAAGCCACAAGAAAATGATCGGAAAATACTGTATCAATTTTTTAAAATATTGCATCCACACCAAAACCATAAAGCCATACATTAGACTTACCAGGGTCAGAACTAAACATACCATTCGTACCATCTAACAAATGAATATCACCGATCGTTGCCTTTAAATCAATACGGTCTGTTAAATAATAAGCTAAGGAAAAAGTATAAGACTCTTGCGCCTCTGGTGCCTCATCCGAGGGTTTAGTCAAGTCCTCTTGATTATCAGTTTCAAGGTGCGCATAAGTCAAAGCAGGTAAAAATTTTTCTAGCTGATAACCGATTGTGCCATAAAAACCCGTTAACTCGGCAACACCTTCAGGTACATCGCGATGAGCATATTCAGCGGATAGTAAGATATTTTTTAAATTAAACTTTGCACCAAGGCTATAAAACGATGTGTCCTCGTCGGTAAAAATAGCAGAGGCCGTTCCAGTTGGAGTAGCCGTCAACTCTAAATGGGAGTAAGCGCCGTGGAGTGTCATATTGCCGTTACTGATCGATATAGACGTTCCCACTAAATTATTTTCATCATAATCCGTTAGCTGCTCTGATGAAGTCGAACCTACTGTTGCCACGTCGTATTGAGAAGTATCTTGACCAAAAAAAGGTTGGGTTTGTAACGTCCAGCCCGATGACCCTATTGACCGCTGATAAATGGTACTGACACCATTCATGTTGAAGAACGGTACGATACGATACACTTCGTTTGGCAAAAATGCATAAGGATATGAGTAACCAACTTGAATCGTATCGGAATACAAAAAAAGAGGTATTCGCATGCGACCCAAATCAACTTTAACATTATCCATCACCTGGTATTGCAAAAATGCCCAAGCCGCATCAACGTCGTAAGCTGTATTTCCGTTAGTATCATCGCCAGAAGCAACAAACTGGCCTACTGCACTAAATTGATCATTTAGCTTGGCTGTGAGTTGTAACCCAAACAACGTGCTGGCACCGAAGGACACATCATTAGTCACCTGACCCCGCTCAGGAATATTGTAACCTACACCACTGTCTGCATTTGTCTGTAATGCGCCGGTGGACACAAAACCATTCATTTTAAATAGATCGTTATTTACTGATAGTGTGCCTTGTGATTCTTCGTTAGTAGCATTGGTCTCAGCAGGACTTGGCAATGTCGGCAAGTCATCGGATGCAACGGTGCTCGGTAACGTTGGTAGGTCAGACGAACTCACTGCATCATCTGCAGACACCATCAGCGGAAGATACGTGCATACAGAAGCTGTTATCAAACCCAAAGCTGTCTTTTTTATAAATGGCATGTTACATCCCTTGTAATTTCTTGAGTAGCAATAGAAGGTTGCTGATAATCCGTTAAAAAATAGCAGCTTATCATAGACCCTAAATAGCTACAATCCAACGACAAAAAAGCACTTAGAGCTGTATTTTTTTAGTACACTCCTTGCATTTACTCCTTTGCACCAGCATGTATGATATAAGGGTTATAATTAATCAGCTTAGAGATACAATAAAATGACAACCCCGAATAAAAATCCACTGGTTACCGCGATCAGTCTTCTCGTAATTATCGGTCTGGGTATCATTGGTTTTGTTGCCCTTTCCTATTTTATTATTATCCTTGCCATTGCGGGATTGATTGCATTTATTATTTCATTCGTTCGAACACAATGGGCTAGACGATTTGGCACGACCTCATCACAAAACAACACCGGGCGCGTGATTGAACACGAAGATGATTAATCACAAACAGCAGCTGATAACTCAGGCTCTGCTGTCAACACACCCTGGTCATTTAAGGCGGTGTGAGGCAAACCTAGATCCGCAGCAACACCAGCATGAGTGATAGCACCCTGGCAGACATTAACCCCATTCTTGAGATGTGGGTCAGATGAAATAGCATCGCGCCAGCCTTGATTAGCAATTTTAATAATAAACGGGAGAGTGACGTTGTTTAAAGCCAGAGTAGATGTACGGGGAACAGCGCCTGGCATGTTAGTCACACAGTAATGCACAATATCATCGATGACGTAGGTGGGATGACTATGAGACGTTGGCCGACTTGTTTCAAAACACCCCCCCTGATCAATAGCCACATCCACCATCACTGAACCAGGACGCATATCTCGAAGCCAACTACGAGGCACTAAACTCGGTGCTGCTTTGCCAGGTATTAATACTGCACCAATCACTAAATCAGCGTCCTTAACATATTGCTCGATGTTTGACCGACTCGCGTACGTTGTATTTAAACGCCCACCAAATTGAAAATCCAGTTGTTCCAATCGAGGATGCGAGACATCTAACACCGTGACATGAGCCTCAGTGCCCATCGCCATTCGAATCGCATTGGTCCCTACGACTCCCCCCCCAATGACGACGACTTTAGCTGCAGCAACACCAGGGACACCACCTAACAACAAACCTGAACCACCATTGCTTTTCAACAAACTCTGAGCACCAACCTGAACGGACAAACGGCCCGCGACTTGACTCATCGGTGTTAGCAAAGGCAACGAGTTACGCTTATCAGTAACAGTCTCATAGGCAATGGCAACACAACCCGCTTTCATTAGCGCCTCAGCCTGTGGCAAATCAGCAGCCAAGTGAAGATATGTGAACAAAATCTGGTCTTTTCTTAGCAAGACATATTCTTCAGGTTGAGGTTCTTTAACCTTTACAATCATATCAGCCTGGCCATACACGTCCTGAGCGGATGCGGCGATCGTCACACCGACAGATGCATAATGTTCATCCATAAAACCAATACCTAAACCCGCATCTTTTTCAACAATCACCTTGTGTCCGAGCGATATCAGCTCATGCGCATTAAAAGGTGTTAACCCAACACGAAACTCTTTATTTTTAATTTCTTTTGGAATACCAATAATCATAAGACAAGCCTCGTTTTGGATCAGAAAAAAGACAACACACCTTATCAAAAACATGCAGCGTGTCAATCAGCTGAGCACTTAAAAATACTGGTATCTGGGACATATTGCGCGATTTTTTTATGAAAACTATTCAGCATGTCGATTTCACGTGCTTTAGAATAAGACACAATTTTCTTATTGACCTCTAATGGGTGTGCTAACAGCTTATCCTTAGGGTACATCGCTGTAATTTTCTGATACATCTTCTCGGGAAAACGCAGCAAACCGGTACTGACAGAATGAACGAGTGACGAATCGATCGATGAAAATATATCGGTCAGCAATTGATCATAGAGCGCCTGAAAATTATCGGTGTAAATCAAAGGATCAAATCGCAACCCTATACGCCAACCGGCTACCTGCAGTTGCTTCATAGCTTTCAAGCGCTGAGATAACTTTGGTACTCGATGCTCAACTTGCCGTGAAATACTATCCGGAGTCATACTGAAGGCTACTACAGCATTCTGAATAGGCTGGCAGTTTAATAGAGACTTTACATTAGCACTTTTGGTACGCAACTCCAGTAACGCCCTGGGATGCTTCTCAAAAAATGGAATAAAATTCTCAATGAATTGCGTGTTCGGATTAAAGGCCAATGAATCAGAGTCATAACCCGAAAAAAAAGTGACCACTTCATCTTGATGCTCCTCAAGTACGGTCACAATATCACTCTGAAAATCTTCGTAATTAACAAACAAGACGTAATGAGCACTTTGATACATCCCCTGTAAAAAACAATAACGACAATCATAGGGACAATTCAATAAATGAGAAAAATAATAATTCTTTTGGCCTCCAATACCAAAACCTGGTGGTGTAGGCAACACTCGCGACGAAGGTTTTTCCGCGAGTATTAAGGCAGGATGCTGTTTCTGAATCCGAAAACTTTGCGACTTACGATTAAATATCTCACGGTAGTGATCACACTCAATAATCGTTTTATGCTGCCCAATACGTTCTAACAATGTTCGAGTTCTAGGATGATTAAGCACTCGACTTTCAACATAAATCACTGACATAGTAGTTACTCAAAATGGTAGGAGGTATTGGATAAAACCGATTCAATAACGTGAAGTACCGATCGCGTATCTTTACATGCATTGACATAACCCATAACTGAGCAATCTTTAAATACAACCTGCCAACGCCTTAAATAACCTTTAAGTTGATACTGTTGATAGACGGTGAAGTGCCAACGTGAAAGAAGCTGCTCGTAGTCCTCAAGATCAACATAAGACTGCAACGCCAATGTCGAACGATCCAACAAACTATCAAGCGTGACCTGAATGGTACCCATAGCGTCTGCAAGCCAAGCGACCACGGAACTTGGCTCAATAGCCATCTGATCCTCTACACAGTTATCTGAGACTACCTTGATAATCTGGGCTTGATCTTGACAAGCTAATCGACTCACCGCTTGCATAAAACCGGCGGACTCCATGTCCAACAAAGTATCTACAATCATCGTCTGAGGTCTATCATAACATCGTATTGCGGTAGTTGGAGCCTTAGGTCGCTGCGTTAGAAAAGGGTACCAAACTTGATGGGTAGCAACATCGATGACCTTATTAGCCATAACACACTCACCCACAGAAAATTTATTTGAAGCGGCGATGCCAACATTTAAAAAGGACACATGATCACGATCAGACAATAACCCTAAGCTATGACCTATCGTTAAGGCGGCATTGAGCTTCCCTACACCACTGACCAATAACATCAAAGAATCATCTGGGCTTGTATACATAGTTAACGCTGAGTGCCTTAATCGCTTCATTTTATAGTGATCGATAATAGGGCGAGCCTCACAAGCTAATGCGACTTGTATCATCACTCGAGGCTGCCTAGCAGTAGTGGGTAAGCTGTTGCTCATAACAATTTACTCGTTCATGCTGTTGACGCTTGCGAGCACCCGCCAACAATATTTGTAATTTCTTTTTTAGCGTGGCGACTGTCGCTGATCTAAATCGATCCGGCAATCTCTCAGACTCTAATTGTTTAATTAACGCATGCACCCTGAACCGATCCATCCCCCAATGTTGACGAGAGAGTTGATCTGCATGCCCGCCATACTTAATCAGGCACGGCTCCTGCTCAAACAAGATGGGAAACTGTGCAGCAATTCTAAGCCATAAATCATAGTCTTCGCATGCAGGCAATGACTCATCAAAAAAGCCAACAGACTGTATCACAGATCGATGTATCAACACACTAGATGGTGAAACAACACACAGCGGAAGGCAGGCTAAATAGATATCACCCCCGATTTTTTGATGTTTTTTCATGGGGTTCACTCGAACTCCAGAACGTATCCAAATTTCTTCTGTATGCACCCAGTGTGGACGTGGTGAGTCCTTTATCAATGCCATTTGCCGTGCCAGTTTATCCGGTAACCACTCATCATCCGAGTCCAAAAAAGCCAGCCACTCACCTTTCGCCTGACAAATACCGGCATTTCTAGCCGCACTCACGCCTGATTGATGCGCTAACGAAGTGACTGCTACTTTAGGATAAGTCGCGAGTAACTCTAATGTTTGATCCGTTGATGCATCATCGATCACAAGGCACTCAAAAGCAGTAAAAGACTGATTAAATACCGAGTCTAATGCTCGTGATAAAGACATGGCTCGATTATGCGTAGGAATAATCACTGAGATTTGTGGTACTTTAACCATAGTATTATTAACACATTATAATGACTGCGCTGCCTCAATAGCCTGTGAAGATAACTGACCACGAGATACTCCACAAAGCACAGCAGAAACAAATATTATCAAAGAAAAAGCAGCAACTATCACCATATCCATCCCGAAATGCATCCAGTGCTGTCCACCATAATCACCACCATAGGACAAAATGCCTAACCCCAATAGATAGGGAAACAACCACACGCCTTGTTTAAATGAAAAATCATTTATCTGATTGAAAAATTTCGAATAAAGCCACAAAAAGACATAGCCCAAAAAAGTTACAATCAGCAACTTATAGACCACCGCCCAGCCCGTCCAATAAATCATTAAGTTACAGATAGTAAAAGCACAGTAGCAAGTGAAGCTCACCGCAGGCACTTTAAAGCGACGAGTCACAGATGGGGCGGTGTATCGCAAAGTCAAACAGGCTATTGGACCAATGGCATACGCCAACACAAAACAAATTACCAGAAAACCAACCATCGACTGCCAGCCAGGAAAAGGTAAAAAACATAGCATGCCCAATACATAATTCAAAGCAATAGCAACCCATGGTGAACGATAGCGATTTAATCCCGTCATGTTATTTGGTAAATAGCCATTATCCGCCATTGCCATATTCATTCGAGCAGTCGATGATGTATAGATATAGCCAGTGCCTATTGGTGAAACAACCGCATCAATCATGATGATCTTGAGCCACCACATAAAACCAAAAACAGCCAACAATCCAGCAATTGGTCCCGCGTCACCAGCAAAATGCAAATGAGACCAACCCTTGGCATAGCTGGATGCTGGCAGCGCCCCCACAAATACTATTTGTAATATAATGTACAGCGCAATCACCATGCCAATGGCACAGACAATTGAAAAGGGAATAGTCCGTGCCGGATCTTTTGCCTCACCAGCCAACTGCAATGCTGGACTAAAACCAATAAAAGAAAATACCACTCCTGCCAAGGGTAGCGCTGCTAAAACACCGTGCCAACCTGAAGGTAAAAAACCCGTGTGCGCAACAAAAGGTTGCCAAGAAAAGTGGGTAGGTAATAGTATCAGTATTGTTATCAAGGGAATCGCAACTTTCCATATCACAATGGTGACATTACCTTTAGAGATCACATTCGCACCGAAACAGTTGATGATACATAAGATCAACATCGTAATAGCAGCAACACCAATACCTACTGACGATAACACTAAGCTATCCTTTTGGTGAATAACTAAAATTGGCCAAGTATGACCCAAATATTGTAATGCCGCAGATGTCTCAATGGGTGCCACCATGACCGAAGCTAACCATGCAACCCAGGCGAGCGTGAAACTAGTTAATGCGCCATGACTAAGATGTGTAAAGCGAACCATACTGCCTTTAGACGGAAAGGTGGATACGAGTTCCGCGAAAGTTAACGCAATGACCATCATCAAAACACCACCCAAAGCCCACGATAAAACACTCGCAGGACCAGCCATCTGCGCTGCCAAGAAAGGGCCAAATAGCCAGCCAGAACCGACCATACCACCCGTTGCTGCGGCTAATATACCCGCTTTTGAAATATGGCGTGAAGATTCCATGTCATTGCCCTCATTATCCATTGTTTAAAATTTTGACGATTAATCTTTCTAACAGGAAAAGCCCACATCCTAGAGATACAGAACTGTTTACGCAAGTGATAGAAAAATATCTGTGGTTTAAGGATTCCATTAGAAGACTACAAAACACTGATCATGACTAAAAACATCAACAGAAATCATCAACCAAGATGTGTCAATCGTATTAATGTGCCATTTTTGTTTCATGAAAAAATTATTAGCACGAATCCTTGGAGCTAAAATACAAATACTAAGATGGTATAGAAATAAGTTGTTTAGAGCACTTTACATGACTATTAAAATACAAATTCAGGAACTTAGAGATTAACCCTGATGATAGTAATTATACCATAGACTGAGAGCGATCATGGTAGTGTGTTAAGACGACCTTATGCCTATGATGGATTTATCAATAAGATTTGTTTACATTATAATCATCAAGGTGTGGGCAGCATTAAAGGATAAAACATGAATTACTCATTTCAAGCCATCATCCAAACACTATTACTACTGGGTGTCATCATATGTGTGTTTATATTAATACAACTTGGCCTCTACGCTTTTGGAATTCGAAGTAGTAAGAGTCGATTCATCACTGCAATCATTGCTTTAATACTCACAACTGCCTTTGTTTACTATGATTATCCAATCAGTCATCTATTTAATGTTAAAACTAAACTGAATCTTGAGTATATTCAACCAGCAATGTTTACAATGATCTGGATGTGTATAGCTATCCTTATTACCTCTGGACTCAACTATTTCATCTGGGAAGGTGTATCAATTCGAAATGGCCAAATGGGAGCACCACGTCTACTCACTAAGATTCTTAACGTAATTATCTTTTTTATTATTTCTCTAATAATTGCGAAATTGGTATACCAGATTGATATTACCAATCTTTTAGCTGCATCGGGTCTTGGAGCATTTATCCTTGGATGGTCGGCGAAAACAACGCTATCTGATCTATTTGCGGGTCTTGCTTTGCAACTTGGAGGAAAAATGAAAAAGGGGGCTTACATTAAGGTCGATGATAAACACGGTATTATTAAAGAGTTTGATTGGAGAACCATCTCATTAATACCAGTTTCACAACGAGGAGAGATTCTTGACTCTGAAACTATCATTATACCTAATAGTAAACTACAAAGTCAGGTCGTTGAAATACTCAAACAACCAAAAGTGTCTCAACTCGTTATTAAAGGTAGCCTCAATGTATCGCCGTACTGCGACCTTGCTAAAGTTGAGAAAATACTTTACAACCTACTTCTTGAATATTCCTTACCCCATGATATCAGCATTAGTTTCAATACTAGCTTAAAAGATACGATAGAATTTTATTTCCAAATAAAAGTCCATTCTCTCAAGAATAAGTTAAGATTTTCAGAAGCCTTCCAAATCAGTATTAATCATCGTCTCATGAAAGCAAACCTACCCATTAGTCGGTCGGAGCGTCCATGGTCAATCCAGGACAATTCGGATGAACCGGCCTATCAACAGTATCAACCTATACCACCAACTCAAGAACATATTCTTGAGATTCTCACAAACAATGATACTTTTAAATCACTCGATGACAATGAAAGACACTACTTAATTGAAAAAGGCACTATGGAATACTTTTTAAATAACGAATTTATTATTCATGAACGCGTACATGACGAGTGTCAACTGTACATTCTAATCCAAGGATCTGCTGAATCATATGAGCATGATAATAATAATGACGCGATTAAAATGCGCGATATAAACTATGGGGATAGTTTTGGTATTCAAGCATTCCTACTAGAAAGTACTAGAAGAATATCTGTTAAGACAACGCAAGCGTGCTGGTGCTTAAAGATTTCCCGCGAGACAATCAAGCCAGTACTGAAAAATAACAGAGCTTTCATAGATCAACTTAGCGAAATCTTGGCAACAAGAATAAAGCAAAACAGATCAACGCAAGATAATTTCTTGAGGACTCTAGAGCAGTCACATGAAAGTAGTAAAACGATCATCTTAAGAAAAATTAAGATGCTATTCTTATAAATGATGGCCTTGTTTAGAGACGAGCCTGCTTGATGACTTGATCGGGTGTGAGTTGTGTCAAGCAATGCCGGTGACCAAACTGGCAGGTTCTTTTAAAGCAAGGTTGGCATGGTAAATCTAGCGATATCACGTCTGCATTCATCGACAAAGGAGGCGTATACTTGGGTGATGATGATCCAAAAATAGCAATCACACGTCGGCCCAAAGCACAGGCAACGTGCATCAAGCCAGAATCATTCGTCACTACCAGGTCAACGATCGATAGTAAATCAATTGCTTCTCCTAAAGATGTTTGTCCGGCCAGATCAGTGCACTGCCCCTGGCACAAGCCATTGATGTGTGCGGTTATCTTGCTATCCTTCTTTGAGCCAAATAGCCACACTTGCCAACCTTGCCTAAAATGATGCTTGGCTATCTGCGCATAATGATCTGCAGGCCATTGTTTAGCATCACCAAACTCTGCTCCTGGACACAATGCAAGAATCGATTGCCCACCCTGGTGAGCAATCGAGTGTTTGTGCAATGCTGCTGTCACATCCTGTGTTATTAACTGTGGGTAATATTTCGAGGACACTTTAGGCTGTCGATTAGGACTGGCTAAAAATAATAAGCGCTCGAGCATGGTCGGTAGCGCGGCTTTATTCAAACGATAATAATCGTTCAGCAAACCAAAACGCTGCTCGCCGAGAAAACCTGTTCTTACTGGTATGTTTGCCTGCCATGGAATTAATGCCGACTTCCAAGAACGAGGAATGACAATAGCTTGATCATAACCGTATTTTTTTAATGACCGCCCTAGTTGGCGACGCTTACCCCATGAAAACTCGCCATGCTGAATGTCGTGTGAAACAGCATGCCGCACACCTGGCATACGCGCTATCACTGGCGAACTCCATTGCGGGGCCAAAATATCAATCTGAGGATTTTGATAGGTATTATGCAATTCAGCGCATAATGACTGACTCATCACCATGTCGCCTACCCAGGAAGGACCGACTATTAATATTTTTGGAGACTCACTGGGAACAAACATCATCAAACCTCAAAATTACGTCACTTTCTTAGTACTAAAATGATAGAACATCATTGCGTATCATAGGGATTATTATCTTCTCGACATTCAATCACAACAGGTAAACCCTTTAGTTGAAACGTCTCTCTAAAATAATTCGATAAATAGCGCCGATAAGAACCAGGCATAGCTCGTAACTGTTTACCATGTATGACAATCACTAATGGAAATCGACTACCAATATGAGCATATCGGCATTTCATTCTTCGTCCCTTCACCAGCGGTGGTTGGTGTAACTTCACGGCTTTCTCAAGGGCTCGTGTTACCTGTGCAGTTGGCAATTCTTGCGAAACAGATTCATTGATTTCATCAATTGCGTTAAATAGGCAACCCACTCCCGTTCCATGAAGCGCAGAGATGTGATAACGACGAGCAAAAGGTACGAAGCTTAGCTGGCGATCCAATGCCTGCATTACTTGATCACGATCATACTCGTCCATGCCATCCCACTTATTGATGGCAACCACTAATCCTTTTCCGAGATCACAGACACGACCCATTAATTTTAAATCTTGATCCGTTAGGCCATCACGTGCATCAATAACAACAACGACAATATTTGCATGCTGCATCGCTTGTAGCGTTTTCACAATAGAAAATTTTTCAATGGCTTCTGAAACTTTCCCTCGACGGCGAACACCAGCTGTATCAATCAGAGTATAGGTTTTTCCTCGACGTTCGAACGGTACAGGAATGCTGTCGCGGGTTGTTCCTGGGTGGTCTAATACCACCACTCGTTCCTCGCCTAAAATGCGATTAATTAATGTTGATTTACCAACATTCGGGCGCCCAACAATGGCAATGGGTATACCCGTGCAATTATCCGCTGTTAATTCTGGATAAGCTGATTGAGGCAATACATCGACCATTACCGTTTCGATACCTCGACCAATCGTGGCCGCAATTGCGACTGCTTCCCCCAAACCAAACGCGTAACATTCAGCAATAATGGCCGTAACATCATCACGATCTGATTTGTTAATGACAACTCGAACTTTATCCGCATACGTTTGACGTAAAAATAAAGCAATCTCCTCATCAGCAGTTGTGACGCCATCGTGAGCATCGACCATGAATAAAATAACATCGGCCTCTTCCATGGCTTGGTTCACTTGAGGGTCAGTCATCTCAGTGATATGAGGATGATCAGGCTCTGCCAATCCTCCTGTATCAATGACAATGTACGGTGAGGGCCCAACCTGACCCTGGCCGTATTGGCGATCACGAGTCACACCGGGCATGTCATAGACCAGGGCGTTTTTGGTTTTTGTGAGATGATTAAACAGTGTCGACTTCCCAACGTTGGGACGCCCTACCAAAGCAACTACCGGTAACATGATGAAAATCTCTATGAAAAAAGAGGCTCAGTCTACCTGAACACTGGCCAAATTGCAGCCCGATAACAACCCTTAATGTCACCAAACTCACTTGCAGTTACCCGTACGAGAGATTATGGTGATACCCTCTCACCTCAGAACGAATGGGACTTATCATGGAGATCACTTTTCGCTTTAATTTACCTTTAAATCAGATACTTAAAAAAGATTCCTACTCGCTCACACTCCAACCAGGATCCACGTTACAGAACGCAATAGATAAGTTCATCAATACCCTTCCGGACCATTTACAAACATTGTTTTGCCAAAATGATGCTCTTATACCATCGTTTCTCGTTTACATGGTAAACCAAGAAAAAATTCATTATCCATCAGAGCACCAGCTAAAAGAGCATGACTTGATCACTGTATTATCACCTATGGCGGGCGGATAAACTCAATTAATCCTTTTGTTTAATTTTTTCTTAAGGTTTAAGGGATATAATGGCCCGAACATTAACAATTTATTAAAGAAACTACTGGGTAAAAATCATGAAAAACATACTATTACCGATTCTAATCACGACCACATTATTATCTCCAATGGTGACCTGTGCTAAAGCTGATACACCAAACGACAGCGGACAAGCATTAGCAAACGTACAACAACAAATTCAGCACGTCTCTGATAGCATCCCTCAACAAATACAAGCCCTGCAAACAAGAACAGATTCTCAACTTGCCAAACAACAACAGTCGACCCAAGAACAACTGACGCATTTACAATCAGAAATTGATCAACTACAGGCACAGAACCAAACGTCAACAGCTGGCTTGCAAAAAGAAATTGAAGCCCTACAAAACAGAGGTTAATCGCTTACAGCCTAGACAATTGTGAATACCTCCTCTATCAGGTATGTTATATGAAAAATAAAAAAGCCACTTAGGGAAAAAGAGAGCATCCCATGAAACTGCCGAAAGCTATCAACCTGGTTGAGGTGAGTCCCCGAGATGGCTTACAAGCCATAGGCACCTTTATTCCAACAAAGATCAAGCTTGACTTCATCAACGATTTAAAAAATGCTGGAGTCAACACCATCGAAGCCACTAGCTTTGTTTCTCCAAAAGCTGTTCCACAAATGCAAGATCACCAAGCCATCATCTCGTCACTGGTGCTCGATCAACAAATCAGATACCCAGTCCTTATCCCAAATCTTCAAGGCCTTGGAACAGCTCTGAATTGCCAAGTCAAAGATATTGCTGTCTTCACTGCGGCATCCGATACTTTTTGTGAAAAAAACATAGGCATGTCCATTGCTGATAGCTTGACTGAAATTGAGCATATTCTTGAAATAGCTAAACTCAATAAAATCAGAGTACGTGCATACATCTCGTGTATCACTCACTGCCCTTACGAGGGTCACATCAGACCGGCAGCTGTTGAAACGCTCGCTCACCAATTGCGACAACTTGGTACTGATAGTATTGCTCTAGGAGAAACACTGGGAAAGGCTACTCCCAATCAGGTTCTCAAGGTCATAGATACAGTGGCCAAACATGCACCCATGTACTCCATCGCATTGCATTGTCACAACACCTATGGACAGGCACTGACCAATATCTTCGCCGCACTACAAGCAGGCATTACAACCATTGATGCGTCAGCCTCAGGACTGGGAGGCTGTCCATTTGCCCCAGGTGCTACAGGCAATGTAGCCACAGAGGATGTAGTTTACTTATGCGAAGGCCTAGGGATTAGAACCGGTATCAACCTCAAAAAACTAATTGCTGCAAGTCAACCCATCTTAGATTATTTGGGGCTAAATAATCGCTCTTATGTCGCACAAGCAATGTCATCAGTTGAATAAGCATTGCATCCTGAGAAAGATTCATTATGATAAAAATTGATATAGTTTAAAACAGGCTGCATATCAAATTCTAAGTGGCCATAATCTAGAAAGGAATCTCAGATGAAAAAAACACCGCAACTGCTGACACTTTTTTTAAGCACATTAATCAGCTGCTCAATCACACTAGGGTCAGACCAAGATACTTCTATCACCCCCCCCACAACGCAGTATTCTGCTGAAGATGTAGCCGCCATACAAACCATAGTTCGAGATTACCTTATCTCTCACCCACAAGTGATTGTGGAAGCTTCTTTAGCGCTTCGAAAGCAACAACAAGAAGAGCAACAACGTTTAGCGCAGCAAGCCATCAAAGACAACATGCAACAACTATTTCACGATAAGACGTCACCCATGATAGGGAATGCTAAAGGCCCATTAGTATTAGTGGAATTTTTTGATTACCAATGTGGTTATTGTAAGCACATGACCCCTGTTATTAACGCATTATTAAAAGATAACAATAACCTCAAAGTCGTATTTAAAGAGCTACCTATTTTTGGTGGTAACTCAGCAGTTGCAGCACAAGCAGCACTGGCTGTGTACCAAATGAGTCCAAAACAGTATGGTGCTTTTAACAAAGCCTTACTCGCTCAAAAAGACCGTCTGACTAAAAAAGGCATCATGTCTATTGCTAAAAAACAAGGAATCGACCTAGCACAACTCAAAAAAACCATGAACTCAAAAGCCGTTAGTGATGAGCTAGAACAAACAAAAAAACTATCAAAAGCTATGGGATTTTCCGGAACTCCTGCTCTAGTACTGGCCAATACTCACTCTGGGAAATTTGAAGTGATCCGTGGTGCGAGCACTGCAGAGGTTCTACAAGAAAAACTGAATCAATTGCAAAGCTAATTAATGACTTAATACTCAGCACAACAGCTTGAGTTGTGCTGAGCTTCCGTGAACATAATTATTGATTGTTATTTCGAAACACACAAATTAATCAGATATTTTCAATACCATTAAATATTTTTTATTTAAAAACATTCACAAGGGGGTTGTATGAAAAGTTTGATTGAAGCCATAGGATATACTCTATGGAATACACCTTGGTGGGTCTATATTTTATTAGCATATTGCGTCTTTGTAGGGGTTAAAGCCGCTAAAGGTGGAGTGATGCCTTACACAAAAGTCATTATTATCCCGATTATTTTCACATACTTATCACTGGATGCTTTACTATCTAACTTTTCTCTAGACGTATTTGTGATATCGGTATTTTTTGTAAGCTTATTGTTTGGAATCCTGAGTGGATTACTTCAAGCACTAAAGCAAAACATTGAGGTTGATCGCTCACGTTTGTTAATTAAAGTCTCCGGAACGTGGTCAACTTTAGTGATCATACTCATCATTTTCTTCACTAAATATTACTTTGGCTATCAAAGCGCTGTTGATCCTGAATTATTAGAAAACACCCACTTCGAATTTGCCATGTTATTCGTCTCAGGCGTTACGGCTGGATTATTCATCGGACGCTTGGCATATTACACACGTCGATTATATTATGGCCCATCCGTTGAACTGCATGATGATTAGTCACTGATCTACCAACAGCTCCTAAAAAAAACTTATTACGCAACCCGATGACGAGAACGATGCTTTGATGATCGACTTGACGATGCAGTTGATCGTGAAGCATAACTAGGACGACTATCTGACTGATTACTTGAACGCTGCGTTGAAGATCGTCTAGAGGGTGACCCTGAACGTGAGCCCTCATCAGAACTTTGACGTGACTGATCACTGGAACGTCGCGTTGAAGACCGTCTAGACGATGATCCTGAACGTGAACCCTCATCAAAACATCGACGTGATGAAGAACCCGAACGACGATCTAATGAGTCACTCTGTGTTGATGCTTGTTTTCGACGAGTCTTTTTAGCTTGACCGTTTTTTAAGGATGACTTGCCTGACAACTTAACACCCAACTGTGTCACAGGGACATCATGAACGGGCTCGAAGTCATCGACTAACTCGCGGGTTAAGACTTGTTTTATCAAATGTTCGATTGCCGATAAAAGATGCACTTCATCGGCACTGACTAAGGATATGGCCTCACCTTTAGCCCCTGCACGCCCTGTGCGACCGATACGATGCACATAGTCTTCCGCTACATTGGGTAAATCAAAGTTAACCACTTGAGGCAACAACTCAATATCAATACCGCGAGCGGCCACATCGGTTGCTACTAAGACATTGACATCACCGGACTTAAAATTGGCCAACGCTTTCAGACGAGCATTTTGACTTTTGTTACCATGAATCGCCTCTGCAAGTACACCTTTGGCATTTAAAAAATTAGTTAATTGATTCGCACGATGCTTAGTACGTGTGAATACCAACAGTTGTTTCCACGCACGATCTATCATGAGGTTAAATAGTAATTCAGATTTCTTTTTCTGATCGACCGGGTGAACCCAATGCTTCACGCTCTTCACTGTGGTGTTTTTAGGGTTAAGCGAAATTTCAACCGGGTCTCGAACCAGGCCTTGGGCTAATTGGCGAATCTCATTGGAGAAGGTTGCTGAAAACAGTAAGTTTTGTCGTTTGGGTGGCAATATCGCAAGTATTTTTCGAATATCACGAATAAATCCCATATCCAACATGCGATCAGCTTCATCTAACACCAACACTTGTAAGAATTTAAAGCGCACTGCATTTTGCTCGTATAAATCCAATAGTCGACCCGGTGTTGCCACTAAAATATCCGCCCCTTTACGCAGCCGCATCATTTGTGGATTGATCTTTACCCCACCATAGACCACAGTGGAACGTAAGTCGGTGTGGCTACTATAAGTTCTGACACTCTCACCAATTTGAGCAGCGAGTTCTCGCGTAGGTGCTAAAATTAATGCATGCACACTATTGGCACGTGCACGGGGACCGTGAAGCAAACGCTCTAACACCGGCAATACAAAACTGGCCGTTTTACCCGTACCGGTTTGGGCAGCACCCATCACATCCCTTCCCTTGATCACCTCAGGGATGGCTTGCTGCTGTATGGGGGTAGGCTTTGGGTAACGAATAGACTGCAAAATAGACTCTGACAAGCCCATCGATGAAAAAGACATAGATAACTCACTGAAGTTGGATGGAAAAAAAAGGTGTTCAATCTGTAAACACGCAGAGTACAGTATAATTGCATAATGTAAAGGTTTTTGGGATTAAAATCAGCCTTTGCGATAAAATTAAAAACACAACACTTCCATTCGTCACAGTGACCGAAGATGACATAGATAGACATCAAAGATAGTCATTAATCGTTGAGCCATGTGCTCGGTTTAGTAAGAGCGTCTTAAACAGTAGCATCTTTCTGCGGAATTGCATTTATTTCTCAGAGTTATCACTATCTTAGTGCTAAAATACATACTGTCTTTGCCTCCATGGGATTTTTTCAATAATCAGCACCAAACTGCTGAGGTTGTAGCACAAATAATTTTCCGAGACTTTAGAAGACCGCAATAACTAATGCAATGGGGTAGGAGACGTATGCCCGATTACTCATCAGATTGTAGACGAACCAGTAAGCATACCTCGAATTAATCAATCATTTGAAAGATCCGCGTGACACGAATGGCTCAGCATTAGGGGAACAAATCCTCTTAATCCTGGTCAAACAATTACGCTTCTGGATGTTCAAACTGTCACTACGATACGTGATCAAATCAATGAATTAGTGAGTTCAGTGTGACCTCAAACTCCTCAACGGTTTTCTATCATTGGTTAAACTGATTGTTTGTTATGTAATGATTTGTTTTCAGATACTTCCAGTAAAGATGCTCCAGGAACATTAGCAGTCGAAGTGGAAGGAGCATCTGTTGCTCATGTTTTTCATGAGTAACATTTTCCATTTGTCATAATAGGAACAATAGTAAACGACATATTGATAAGGATCTAAATCATGAAGCTTATCCAATAGGGTGATATTTTGTGTGCTTTAGATTCGAAAGATCAATCTCATATTTTTTAGTTTTAAATATCACTGCCTTAAAATGATCAAAGCAAATACCAGTTATTTTTATTAATACATCACTAAGGGAAGACACAAGGACGAATATTAAAAAGTTCGAATAAAACATGTGTAAAATCATGGAATTAGTCGAAAGTCAGTGACTCAAATGAAATGGCAGGAAAAAGTGTCGTTCATTAACTATAATTAAAAAAACGATGGAAAAATAGGAAATGATCATGAAAATACTATCAACAGCCCTACTCACTATGGGATTACTCCACTATAGTTCTGTCACAGCGCAACAGACAATAACAATGAAGGTGAAAGAAATTTGTGATTGGCAAAACAATTGTAGTGAAAAGTCGGATGTATGCGAGGTAGCGATATCTTACCCGCCTGGGGGTTACACGCATATAGATTCTAACGGGGAAATATCAATACCTAGTGATGCTACAGAAATCACCGGGCGTGCATTTGGTTGGACAGCTGTAAAAAAGGGCATGGAGATTAAACAAAGATGTGATGATTATGATGCTGATGAATATGGTGATGATGATGATAATGATGCTGATGAATATGGTGATGATGATGATGATAATGATTGCGAAGATACAGATGATTGTACTACAGTTGAAGTCCGTGTACTTATATAGCTCATAAGAGTCAAACCGTGAGGAGAATCGGTTTCTTTAGAAGTGTGATTTAGAATATTATTTTTATATTCAGTGTTAATAATGAAATCTGCAATATTCTCAAGCAGCGTTGAATTGTAAGTCTCAATCTCTTCAATCATTTGATCTAATCCAAACGCTTTATCTTCATCAATAGAATGCATTCGTTGAGTATAGGCCTTTACTTGATCGAATAGGTCTCTAGGAAAAACTCTAGCTGCCTCAATAGCATCTTCGATTTCCTAACCAAAAGCATCTTCGATCTCCTTACCAAATCCCGTAGGTTGGCTTACCTCACTAGGAGAAATTATTAGATCAAAAGTGTTTTTAAAATTTTCAATTTTTTGATTTAAATTTTCCAGCTTTTTCATATTTTCTGTGTGTTCATCTTCACTTATCATACTCCACTCCAACTTAACCCAGATAACACAACCGTTTATCATTCGAATTATAGTCGATTTATCAATTGCTTTTACAAAACACCCATAAGTCGCTGATTATTGTTACTTTGCAATACTAGATATCACATGAACGCTGTATTGAATGATTAGTCACAAGAGCGATTAATCACATAAAACCGATTGCAAAGTATTTTAGAAATATTACGCAGACTTGGACGCTTGCTTAACAGGAATCAGTGAGCCGGTTTGTAACCAACGTTGTTTTCGACCCGTGCGATCGGTAATGTCTCCCGCTAACTGACCACAGGCTGCTGACACATCATCACCACGTGTTTTACGAATACGCGCATTCAGCCCTGCGCTGGCTAACTTACGTTGAAAGGCTAAAATGGTTTCAGGTGAAGACACTTGATACTGTGAACCGTCAAAAGGATTGAATGGAATCAAGTTAACTTTTGAAGGCACACCTTCTAAGACTCGAATCAACTGCTTGGCATGCTGTATGGAATCATTGACACCTTGCAACATGACATATTCAAACATGATAGAACGATCATTATTAAAATGTTCACGACACGCTTGCATCAAATCTTTGATGGGGTATTTTTTATTGATTGGCACCAGTTGATTACGCAACTCATCATTCGGCGCATGCAGTGACACCGCGAGTGATACCACACTGTCTTCACTCAGTTGACGCATTTTAGGAATCACACCCGAAGTACTCAAAGTCACACGGTATTTTGATAAACCAAAGGCTAAGTCGTTGAGCATAATCGCCATCGAATCACGCACAGGTTCATAGTTTAATAAAGGCTCGCCCATTCCCATCATCACGACGTTGGTAATCGCACGCGATTTTGCGAAGTTTTCTGACGCTAACTGATTAACAGCGAGCCATAATTGCCCAATGATTTCACCCTGCGTTAAATTACGATTAAAGCCTTCTTTACCCGTCGCACAAAAACTGCAATTGAGTGCGCAACCGACTTGTGACGACACACACAACGTACCGCGATTCGCTTCTGGAATGAAAACCGTTTCAATCAAATTGCCATCGGTTAAACGCAGCAACCATTTAATGGTGCCATCGGTAGCTGTGCGCGTTAAAGCAATTTCAGGGGTTTGGATCACCGTTTCTTCTGATAGACGTTTACGTAATGACTGACTGATATCACTCATGGCATCAAAGTCAGTAACGCCTCGCTGATAGATCCATTGAATAAGTTGTTTAACACGAAAACGTTTCTCCCCCCAGGAAGTCATTAGAGATTCCAGTGACTCGATCGATAAATCGAGTAAATTGATGGAGGGAGTCGTGTCAGTCATTATTCACCAAAGAAATAGTTGATTTCAAAAGCGGCGGTATCTGCTGCATCAGAACCATGCACCGCATTCGCTTCGATAGAATCAGCGAAGTCTTTACGGATAGTACCCGCATCAGCTTCTGCTGGGTTCGTTGCACCCATTAACTCACGATTTTTAGCAATCGCGTTGTCACCTTCAAGCACTTGAATCATCACAGGACCTGAGACCATGAACTGAACCAAGTCATTGAAAAAAGGTCTTTCTTTATGAACAGCATAAAAACCTTCCGCATCAGCTTGTGATAACTGTGCCATTTTTGCTGCTGCGATTTTAAGGCCTGCAGATTCAAAGCGATCATAAATTTTACCAATGACATTTTTTGCAACAGCATCGGGCTTGATGATAGAGAGTGTTTTTTCCAGCGCCATGATGACTCCTTATGTGTTTAAAGTTAAATCAATACCAAGTAATAAGCGGCGAATTATACGTGGAAATCGCCCTAAACTAAAGCACTCCCGCCCTTTTCCATGAGCGAGCGTGCTTAAAATAAAAAATTGATGATAATCAGAAGACTAGCGACTCAAGCGCTTTCTGTCAGACTCACTTAAGTGCTTTTTACGAATGCGTATTGAGCCCGGTGTCACCTCAACCAGCTCATCATCGGCAATAAAGTCCATCGCCTGCTCTAAGGTCAAGCGAATCGGTGGAGTCAGGATGATACTTTCATCGGTACCAGACGCCCTCACGTTGGTGAGTTGTTTTTCTTTCGTTACATTCACTACTAAATCGTTATCTCTTGTGTGCACGCCAACAATCATACCTTCATAGACCTCAGTTTGCGGTTCACACATCATTTCACCGCGCGACTGCAAATTCCATAACGCATATGCGGTAGCCTTGCCCGGTGCATTGGAAATTAATACGCCTCGGTGGCGAGATATAATAGCATCGCTAGTAGAGGGACCGTAATGATCAAACACGTGATACATCAACCCAGAGCCAGAAGTTAGGGTTAAGAAGCGACCATGAAAACCGATTAATCCGCGTGTTGGAATGATGTATTCCAGACGAACACGGCCTTTACCATCAGGCTCCATCGATTGAAGCGCTCCCTTACGTGCGGCTAACTGCTGCATGATGTCACCTTGATGCTCTTCGTTAATATCGAGCACCACACTTTCGAACGGCTCTGATAGCACACCATCGATAGTTTTGGTGATCACTTCGGGACGTGATACAGCCAGCTCATAACCTTCTCGACGCATCGTCTCAATCAAAATAGCTAAATGCAATTCACCACGACCAGACACAATAAAACGATCACCTTCAGCACCTGGCTGAACACGTAACGCGACATTGGCAATGAGTTCTTTTTCTAGACGATCACCAATCTGACGACTAGTGACGTATTTACCTTCGCGACCTGCAAACGGTGACGTATTCACTAACATGGAGATACTAACCGTTGGCTCATCCACAGCCAAAGCAGGCAAAGCCTCTTCACTACCCACCTCACATAACGTATCTGATATCCGTAAGCCATCAACACCCGATAACGCCACAATATCACCAGCCATCGCTGAGTCGACATCGGTGCGTTGTAAACCAGAAAATCCGTATAAATGTAACACACGACCGGTGCGTGTTTTACCATCGGCAGCAATCACCGTCACCGGTGTATTACGCTTAATGGATCCGCGCGTAATACGACCCGTACCAATAACACCCACATAACTGGAATAATCCAATGAACTGATTTGCATCTGAAACGGGCCATCTGCATTCACTTCGGGAGGAGAGACTTGATCAACAATGGTTTGTAGTAATGGCGTCATGTCTTCTTGCGCATCATCTAATGCGTTCATCGCAAAGCCTTGTAAGGCTGAGGCATAAATCACCGGAAAATCAAGCTGTTCATCACTCGCATCAAGACTGACAAATAAATCAAAAATTTGGTCAACCACCCAATCAGGGCGTGCTCCTTCACGATCGACCTTGTTGATCACAACAATCGGCTTTAACCCCCAACTAAAGGCCTTTTGAGTTACAAAACGCGTTTGTGGCATTGGACCGTCGACGGCATCAACCAATAACAACACCGAATCCACCATAGATAGAATACGCTCAACTTCTCCACCGAAATCCGCGTGTCCAGGTGTATCCACTATGTTTATACGATAACCTTCCCATTCAATCGCCGTGTTCTTCGCCAAAATGGTAATGCCGCGCTCTTTCTCAAGGGCATTAGAATCCATCACACGCTCCACCGGCTGGGCACGATCACCTAAAGTATTGGTTTGTCGCAAAAGCTTATCCACCAGCGTAGTTTTTCCATGGTCTACGTGGGCAATGATGGCAATATTTCGAATGGAATCAATCATGAGCTTCTTAGGGGTTCGTGAATAAGGCGTGGAGTATAGCAAACCACCCTGTGACTGCCTAACACTTTCACAATCATGCATAGTTTAATGGCTCGTCCCCTTAAATTGACAAGACATGAGGCCGTGGGTAAGATCCGAAGCTTATGATTTAACCAACTATCCTATTTTCAAGTAAGCTTCTTTGATTGAAACACCAACCTCAACTCTTTTGGATGATGCATGTCCCAAGACCTCAAACGACGCCTAAAATCTCGACACCTTTCCATGATAGCTTTAGGCGGCTCATTGGGAACCGGCATTTTCATTACCAGTGGATCTGCCCTCTACATGGCAGGCGCTGGTGGCGCATTGATTGCCTACCTGATCATGGGCTTATTGGTCTATATTTTGATGAATAGTCTTGGCGAAATGGCTGCTTTTAATCCAGTGTCCGGCAGTTTTATTCAATACGCCTCTGATTACGTTAGTGAGCCGTTTGGCTTTACCATGGGATACAACTACTGGTTTAATTGGGCCATTACTGTGGCTGCCGAACTCGTCGCAGCCATGTTGATTATGAACTTTTGGTTTCCACACACCAATCCACTCATCTGGTGCGCGTTATTCTTTGGCTGCATCATCACACTCAACTTATTGTCTGTCGAAAACTATGGTGAAGCGGAGTATTGGTTATCCTTCTTTAAAGTGCTCACCATTTTGATCTTCATAGTTGTGGGGATCTTTGTAATTCTACACGATCTTCATCGTAGTGATTCAGCCATAACTAACTGGCAATCCAGCGATGCCATTTTTCATGGTGGTCTCACCACGTTATTTGAAGTTTTTTTACTATCAGGCTTTGCATTCCAAGGATCTGAACTCGTTGGTATTGCTGCTGGCGAAGCGGAAAATCCACAATCTAGTATTCCACGCGCAATCAAACAAGTCTTTTGGCGTATACTGTTGTTTTACGTATTAACCATGTTTGTGATCAGCTGTGTGATTCCATACACCGACACCCGACTGTTAAACTCCGGTAATACGGTGTCCTTAAGTCCTTTCACATTGCTCTTCGCACACATTGGTTTAAGTCATGCTGCCTCTTTAATGAATGGTGTTATCTTAGTGGCTGTACTGTCAGCTTGTAATGCCGATCTGTATTCTGCTACACGTATTTTATGGCACATGAGTAAGGAAGGAAATGCCCCAAAGGTGTTTCGACGTACCAATCGATTCGGCGTACCAACCACAGCGTTAGCGGCCACAGCTGTATTCGGTTTACTGGGTTTTTTATGTAATTACCTCGGCAGTGGTCGTTTATTCTTATGGTTAGTCAATGTCTCTAGTCTTGCAGGCTTTATCGCTTGGACCGGCATTGCGGTGAGTCACTATCAATTCAGAAAACACTACCTCAAACAAGGTTTCGCTTTGAAAGACCTTCCCTATCAAGCCAAAGGCTATCCCCTAGCACCCCTATTTGCCTTATCATTAAGTCTTATCATCATGATAGGTCAGGCCTTCGTTTTACTGCTGGAGGGACATTTCTCACTCACAGACCTTGCCGCAACCTACATTGGTGTACCGATATTAGCATTGATCTGGATTGGCAAATCGATCAGTCATCGTCGTCGATTAAATCGGTAGTATTACTACCCGCGACTCTTGACACTGATATGATCAGTGAAACAACGAATAAACACTCACCGCATGGCTAGTTTCAGTATCAAGACCTACTGAAACTCCCTACTGAAAAACGACGTTGTATCTGCTGAATATAATGATTGATGTCATTGAGAATATTTCCGAAGTGAGCTTGGCAGTGATCCCTCAATGCAGCTGATTCATTTTTAATAGCCTCAACAGCGTTGGGAGTAAGCTCCGGAAATAACCGAGCTTGGTGATGAGGCAGTTTAGGATCATCTATAAACAACCACTGCTGTACACGACGTACTAATATACGTGGCTGAACAGAGAAATCATTGCGCGGTCTCATCAAGGAAAAACTACGACTTGCAAGGTAAATTAACCCCTCTCTATGCATGACAGGCAATTGTAAACTCAGAGCTCGGTGATAACAACGCTTATAAAACTGCTCATCACACGTCTCAATTTTTGCAATTAAACTTAACCAAGGTTGATCTGAGAGATCGCCATCATGACTCACTAGTCGTAACATTAACTGATCCAATAGGGACAATTGATCACTCAAAACAGGCTCATCAAACGTCATAAGTGTCTGTGGCCTCATACAGGTTGGATTAAATTGATCAATCAACTGTTCTAGCGATAAATCCTCTACTGCTTGTGTGCTAAATAATGTTGTCAGATTCTTCCCCTGGGTTTAAAGCTGTCAATACTAAATCATGAAAATTTTTTTTAACATGAATATCCAAGCCGTTGATAACTGATGACCGAGCTTAAATTAAAAGGGTATTACACGCCCACAGTATACAACACGATCTATCTGCAGTGGATTTTTAAAATGACTGCCGCCGTTTGAGCCCTGCAACTATATCATAACCAGACATTAGTCCAACTATTAGAATATCGTTTGATTTAAATCAGTGTACGTCCAGAAACCTATGTGAGTTAGTAAAGATAAAGCGTCACATATTAACGAAGATATTTTTGTTTCACGCTTTTAATAGTAGAAGTCATCCAGGTGTGAGCAAGAAGCACATGTAATGACTAATCTGCTGGCATTATTACGACCGCTGACTGATGTGATAGTCATCAACATAGGACGAAGGGCGACTATGCAACTAAATCTCCGATAAGCTGTTGGACTCATTAAAGCTATTTGTAGTCACAATACTCTATAAAACACAGACAGTCTTTATTGTACAGGATACTCCGTATCAACTGTGAACTGCTTAAGTTTCAGGAAATTAACCAATTGAGCTAAGCTTGCTTGGATCATAGTATCAATCGCTTTAGGCATATCACTCAACACTTCTTGGGTAACACGATTACTAATAGCCGTGCATACTGATGCGACGTTATGACCTAATGCCCTGCCTATTGCAAAAATTAAAGCGGTCTCCATCTCCAAATTTAAAAAAGTATCATTATTAAAATTGACAGTTTCTAGTGACTCAATCATGAAGGGAGCTCTTAAAGGTAGACGCAAGCTTCGGCATTGCCCCCCAAAGAAACTCGGACACGTCAATGTTAAACCTACATGACCTAGAGAAGATAAATGATCAATCATCGTCGAGGTACCCGAGCCAATATATAGACTGTGTTTCAAATCATCGCGGATATGGGATTGAATAACAGCGCGTAACGCTTGAAGCTCTAATTCTTCATCTTTCTCGTAAGCATGAAAGACGCCATCGAGACCTATAGCATATCTTGATACGATCATCTCACCGGGTGTAATACTGGGATGAATAGCACCGCAAGTGCCCAGACGTAAAAAAGTCAGCTTTTTAATCGACTCTTTCACCATTCGTGTTTTAAAATCAACGTTTGCCAGAGCATCCAATTCATTCATCACAATGTCAACACAACCACTACCAATACCCGTTGAAACTACAGACAAACGATGATCTTGATACCACCCTGTATGCGTCACAAATTCTCGGTGAGTTTTTTTCACGTCAATATGGTCAAAATGTCGTGACACATGTGGTACACGACCAGGATCACCCACTAGGATAACCGTCGAAGCCAACTCCTCTGGTAAAAGAGATAAATGGTAGATAGATCCATCAGTATTTGTTAGCAAAGCGGTTTTTTCAATCTGTGCTCCCATACATCAGCCTCCTCTTTTTTACCGATCAGTGATCACACTGACAGTACACCAAACCATGAAAAGAAAATATATTATTGCCTTATTCAATAACTTATAAAAAAACTCATAAATACCTAATAAAAATAAACTATAATAATTTTATACCTTTTATTGGTGATAATATGATAAAACGTTTTTTCGGGATAAACACGAGACAAGCCGAGAACCCTTATAAAAACTCTGTTCTTAGCAAATCCGTCCATACTCAGATGACAACTTGGGTGTGGTTAATTTTCTTTATAACACCCAACGCCATCGCCAAAAAAAATACGTCCTCACATGGATTGGAGGAGGCCAATAAAAATACACAGGTTACCGACGAAGACTCACCACTCATTCTTGAGAACATTGTGCATAACAATAACCTCCCAATCACACAAACATCACTCTATAACTCATCAAACTTTCAACCTCTTTACGATGACCAAGGGCTCGACATCACCAGTTTCGTATTATTAATCTTGGCAGCGGCTATTGGATTAGGACTAGCGGCTTCATCAAGCGAAGGCGAAGCAAGCAGTATTGGAGGCGATAATAATCTGGGAGATAGCAACCTGCTATTAAATGATAATTTTCAAACTGATGATACACCCCCGATACCTACAAAAGAAAACTCTATTTTTAATCAAATTATATTTGTAGAGAATCCTACTTATAATAATAGGTATCTTATCGAAGATTTTTTATCCAATGAAAGCGATTATTCCGTCATAAGTGTTGATGATCCCGATAATATCTTTGTTATCCAACCCACTCTATCCGCTAATGACTTATCATTTCAGCTGCGTGCTGATTCAGAGCTATTTGATTCAGCAGTGGTGACAATCAGCGATCAAACGGTGGAATACAATTTCTCAATCACACAAGGAAGCTCACAGATCATTGCGCATACTCCTCTTGAACTTAATAATCTGTTACAGGCCTCTATGGAAATACCCTTAGATGCACTGCATCAATTCAATCCTCAAACATCGCTGTATGTCTCAACGAATACCACTGAAAATTTCGGAAATTATACCCTAGTATTGAATGGCATACCTTTTTCAGGAGAACTCACGATCGATGATCCATCGACTTACTGGACCTGGTCTTATGAATACCCTTATCATATTTACAATATCTTATTAACGCCAAATCAAAATAACACTTATGATCTAACTGTTTCTCTCGACGATACAATTATCTATAGTGAAGTAGGCATTGATACGTTAACGATTGAACTCAGTGACATCGGCTCGCCTTACCTACAGATTTCTGAAGATAGCTCAGATGTTGTGATTAGTAGTGACCCTCTTGTGGCTAATCAGTGGCACTTGTTTAATATGGAGGTCTTCGACGCTTGGAAAGTCGCCACTGGTGATGGTGTCACGGTAGGAATCGTCGAAGGGTACTTCCAAGAAAATCATCAAGACTTAATCGATAATGTATCCGTATCGATACCTAGTCATTATATCAATGGATCGATACCCAGTAGTCATGCAACTAGTGTAGCTGGAATTATCGCAGCCACAGGTAGTAATGGCTTGGGTCTCATTGGCACAGCACCACTTGCTAGTATTGTCTCATTAGATAATGAAGCCGACAGACTATTTGAGATAGACAAGGATATCGCTGTGTATTCAAATTCGTGGGGGCCTACTGATAGCGTGGGAATCTCAACTACTGATTGGTCAGATATCCTAGATAGCGCACAAAATGCTTATAAAGACGGAGACAGCGTGTTATTTGCCAACGGTAACGGCACCTCAGTTAGTGATCAATCAGCATATGATCCGCTCGTGAGCTCACCCTTCACACTAGCTATCAGCGCAATCAATGATCAAGGACAAGCAACGTGGTTCAATGAGTTTGGATCGAATATATTAGCCTGCACGTACTCCAATGGAGATGATAGTCACTTCGGTATCACTTCAACTGATATTAATAACTCATACACGGATAGTTTTGGTGGAACATCTGCAGCTACCCCTATTGCAGCAGGTGTTACCGCGTTGATGAAAAGTATTAACAATTCTCTAACAGCGAGAGATATTACCAGTATTTTTGCCGAGACTTCACTAAAAATCGATTTTATCAGCGACAGCTGGCAAACCAATTTAGCTGGATTTGATACGAGTTATCATTATGGTTTTGGACTTATCAATACACCCAACGCAGTAGTTGCGGCAAGAGATAACTTGTACTTAATAAGTGATCATCCTCTCGAAATTGACTCTTATTCTAGCAGTCAACTATTCAATAACAACCATTCAAAGAGTATAACAATAGACACTGACGATAAGGTTGTCGAACAAGTCGTGCTAGAGATTGAAAATATCAACTATACTGGCGGAGATGAACATTTAAACATTTCATTAACCCATGAGTCATTGGATCAGTCTTTTACATCAACAGTTTTATTTCCTGTTACCAACATCTCAGAGCAAAATTATGATGATTTAAGCGTAGTAACTCTGCAGCATTTTGGTGAATCTCAAATGGGAGCTTGGTCGATTCGTGTCTTTGATACATTATCGGAGAGCTACTTATTAGGATCAGAGTTTGACATAGGGCTTGAATTTTTTATGCACGATGAGTCCATCACGATTTAATATGTATTCTCAAGCATATCGTCAGAGCGCTTGACGTCATGAGCACCATATAGTCAAGAGAGTTCAATGAATAACCCATATCAGAATAAAAAAACCCATTAAAACATCACTTTAAAATAATAAATACCTAAATATAATATACTATAATATATAATATACCTATTTTTGGTGAATATAATCATGAGGAGAGTCTATCAGCATAGGAACAAGTCTCAATGGAACCGAGAAAACTGGGGGAAGCACCCAAGGACATTTTTCAACCAAGCAGTCTTAATATTTATTATATATAATATTTTCAATCACTTAAAATCTCAAGGTCAGACTAAGAATGAGAGTTTATCGAGTCAAGATGCGCAACAAACAACACTATTTGCTGATAACACAGTCAGTGGCCAGCAAGATCCTATAGAAGAAAAAGACGACTCAAGCGGCAATATGCTCGCTCTTCTTGCTCTTACAGGAACTGTGATAGCCGTGGTAGCAACAGCTGGAAGTCAAGGTGCGAGTTCAGAGAATTTAACTAATGACAGTGCAACAATCACTCCAGTTATCACAATACCTGCTACAGCTGAAGATAGCGATGATGTCGAAGGCGTAGACGAAGGCACTGACGA
>DCQA01000051.1 GCA_002323325.1 Coxiellaceae bacterium UBA1530
GCAGCGGCCTGCAAAGCCGTGGACGCCGGTTCGATTCCGGCCTCAGCCTAATAATGCCCGGGTGGCGAAATTGGTAGACGCAAGGGACTTAAAATCCCTCGAGGGCAACCTCGTGCCGGTTCGACTCCGGCCCCGGGCACCACCACGCTTAAACTCATTATTCGATTTGATGTCATAAGCCCATGACTTATAGTGCTTATTCCAGTATAGTGACCTCATGAGAATACCACTAAGCTTATTTATTGGTTGGCGTTACACGCGAGCAAAGCGCCGCAATCAATTTATTTCATTCATATCTCTGGCTTCACTCCTTGGTATTGCCCTGGGTATGACGGTTTTAATCACAGTGCTGTCTGTCATGAATGGATTTGACCAGCAGATTCGTATGCGTTTTTTTGCTCTAATTCCTCAGGTCACCGTCTTTTCTGGGGTCGATCAATCGGTTGATTCAGTTAAGGCTATTCAACCAATCGTTCTAAAAATACCAAGTGTGGTATCCTTATCTCCCTATGTGGCTGGTAATGGTATGCTCATGGAACGAGGTTCTTTTAACGGGCTCCAATTACTAGGTATTGACCCGGGTGAAGAAACTAAGACGTCTAAAATAGCTAGTAAGATAAAGATTGGTCAGTTGTCTAGCTTGCAGCCTGGCTCATATCACGCCATCTTAGGTGAAACTCTAGCTAATCAATTAGGTATCCGGTATGGCGATACTATCAACATCTTCACACCACAACTCAATTTAACTTTAGCTGGAGTATTCCCTCGTCATCGTCAGTTTAAAGTCACCGGTATTTTTCATACCAGTGATGGTTTCGGTTTTGATGCATCGATGGTCTACGTCAACATAGACGATGCAGCCAATCTGTTAAAGGGAGGTCAGGGCACGCGAGGTTACCACGTAAAATTAACAGATATTTACCAAGCTGAATCAGTGACTCACCAATTGCAACGTCAACTCCCCCCTGGTTTCATTGTTGGTAATTGGACTCAGCAAGCTGGCGCTTTGTTTAGTGCATTGCAAATGGAAAAAACCATGATGTTTGTGATTTTGTTGCTCATAATAGCGGTTGCCATTTTTAATCTTGTTTCTACCTTAGTGATGGTGGTTAATGATAAACGATCCGATATTGCTATTTTAAGAACGATAGGGGCTACACCCTCAATGATCATGAGGACATTTATCTGTCAAGGCGCAATTGTTGGATTGATGGGAACGGTTATTGGTATTTTGGGTGGTGTTATACTATCACTGAACATCACAGCGCTAACAAATTGGATACAAAAAGTGCTAGGTATCCAACTGATATCCTCAAAAGTATATTGGGTGGATTATCTTCCCTCTGTTCTTCAAATGAATGATGTTATTCATGTTGCCGTGCTGGCATTTGGTCTCAGTATTTTAGCAACAATCTACCCCGCTTGGATGGCATTTAAAACCCAGCCTGCGGAGGCTTTGCGATATGAGTAGTCTTAATCAGCCCATTCTTCAATGTCATGACTTATCTCAACGTTTTAGTGAGGGCAGCCGAACCGTGGAGGTCTTTAAAAGTATAAATTTTTCAGTCAGCACTGGAGAATGTATTGGTATATTAGGGGTTTCTGGTGCGGGCAAGAGTACATTTCTTCACTTACTGGGTGGTTTAGATAAACCTACATCAGGCCAAGTCGTGTTGGCTGGTCACAATATGTCTCACATAACAGAGCATGTTAAAAGTCGTTTGAGAAATCAGCACTTGGGTTTTGTCTATCAGTTTCATCACTTATTACCAGAATTTAATGCTTTAGAAAATGTCTGCATGCCTCTGTGGGTGAGAGGGCTTTCTCGTAAGTTAGCAAAAGAAAAAGCCATTGAGTTAATCGAGCAAGTGGGTTTAAGTGAACGTATGTTACATAGAATCTCTGAGTTGTCAGGTGGTGAGCGCCAAAGAATTGCTATAGCTCGGGCTTTGGTGACGGAGCCGTCATGTGTGTTAGCTGATGAACCAACGGGTAACTTAGACTCGGAAACGGCTCAGTCTGTATTCAGACTGATGTTAGATTTAAATCAAACATTGAAAACAAGTTTTGTGATTGTGACACACAATAAATCCTTAACATCTGAAATGAATCGTTCCTTATTATTGCAGGATGGACAGTTAATGGATTATGCAGCAGGAGATGTCCCCTGAGTACTACAGTAGAAACATTTATTGATCGTCATCAGGGTGGTGATCGTGTCATTATAGTTAACGTCACTTTTCCGCAGTATGACTTAAATCATTCGTTAGATGAGTGTGTCGAGTTAGCCAAATCTGCCGGTCTTGAGGTTTTAATGACAGTAACAGCCAAGCGTTCAGCGCCTCATCCTAAATCATTCATAGGTTCAGGTAAGACGACAGAGCTATCAGATGCTGTGAATGCCGAATGTTCCGATCTTGTGCTATTTAATCATGATCTTGCTCCTGCTCAGGGAAGAAATTTAGAAAAACAACTGCAATGTCGCGTTATCGATCGTACCGAGTTAATTTTAGACATCTTTGCTCAACGTGCGAGAAGTTTTGAGGGAAAGTTACAGGTCGAGTTAGCTCAGTTGCAGCATCTAAGCTCATGCTTAGTTCGAGGGTGGACGCACTTAGAGCGACAAAAAGGTGGTATAGGTTTGCGAGGTCCTGGAGAGACACAGTTAGAGACAGATCGTCGGTTACTAGCCATGCGCATTAAGTCGATAAAGAAACGATTAGCAAAAGTATCCTCGCAACGTCATCAAAGTCGCCAATCGAGACGTAAATCTTCCGTTCCTACGGTGGCTTTAGTGGGTTATACGAATGCGGGTAAGTCAACTTTATTCAATCGATTGACGGATGCAACTGTTTACGCCGAAGATCAGCTTTTCGCAACGCTTGACCCGACATTAAGACGGTTAGACCTGCCTGTAATAGGCGAGGTCGTCATCGCTGATACGGTTGGTTTTATTCGAGATTTGCCGCATGATTTAATTGCTGCATTTCATGCAACACTTGAAGAAGTGTGCCAAGCCGATTTGCTATTACATGTGGTCGATGTTACCAATGAGCAGAGAGAAAGCTTATATGATAGTGTTATGTCGGTGATTCAGGAGCTTGGTGCAAAAAATGTTCCTCAGTTAATGGTTTATAACAAGATTGATTTAATGGATAACTCAGAGCCGAGAATAGACTGTGGATTCGAAAAGCAACCGACAAGGGTATGGCTTTCTGCGCAGTCTGGTCAGGGTATGGCACTGTTAGAGGAGGCTGTTTCGGAACTGCTCCAGGATACCATTGTTGAAAAGCGTTTGATATTGAGTGCTGATCAGGGTGCATTACGCGCACGCTTATATCAAATAGGTGCGGTTTTATCAGAGCAAGTGGATAATGAAGGAATGTTCATTATAGATATCCGTATCACCTCGGTAGATTACCAGCGCTTAAAATTGTAGATTGAGCTAGGATTTTTTTTGATATGGCGTGCTTGGAATATATGAGGTATATTCTTACGCTGTGTACACGTTACGGATAATTATCAAAAGGGGTTTATTATGTCGGGGAATGGTTCTGGTCAAGATCCTTGGGGTCGGCGTCCGCAAAATGATCCAACGGATCTAGCGGCATTATTCAAGAGAATTTTCAAAAAATACGCTTCTAACTCTGGCGGCTCTTCGGGCAGCGCCAATATTAACAAAAGAATAGTGCTATTAGTCGGTGTTGTTATTTTAGTTATTTGGGCGCTATCAGGAATTTTTTTGGTGTCTCCACAAGAAGAGGCGGTTATTCTAAGGTTCGGTAAGTATGTTAAAACAGTTGGTGAGGGGCCTCACTGGATTCCTCGTGGTATTGAAACACATAAAACCACCAACGTGACGCAGCAAAATACTTTTAACTATCAGGCAGAGATGCTAACAAAAGATGAGAATATCGTTTCTGTCGCGATAGCAGTTCAGTATCGCATCGACAACCCAGCTGATTATCTCTTTAATGTCACTAATCCTAATCTCACAATTCAGCAAGCTGCATCAAGCGCCTTACGTCAAATTGTTGGTGGTATGAATCTTGATGCTGTTATCACGACTGGTAGACAGACACTCAGTGATGATGTCAAGAAACAGTTAATTGAGACGCTCAACATTTATAGCCCAGGCCTATTTGTTGCCGATATTACATTGCAACAAGCGGTCCCACCTAAGCAAGTGACTCATGCTTTTGATGATGCTATTAAAGCGAGGGAAGATGAAGTTACTTACGAAAATCAGGCTCAAGCTTATGCTCGTAAAGTTGAATCCGAAGCGCAAGGTACCATTAGCCGCATGCAGCAAGAGGCAGACGCGTATAAACAACAAGTTGTCTTACAAGCCGATGGGGCTATTGCGCGCTACTTAGCACTTCTATCTCCATATCAAAAGGCACCATTTGTAACCAGTGAGCGCTTGTATTTAGATGCGATGACAAGTGTGCTTAACAAAACATCCAATGTCTTTGTTGATAATAACGGAGGTAATGGGACATCTGTTTTCTATTTGCCTCTAGATCAAATGTTTAAACAGCGTTCAGCACAGACTACATCCTCAATCGATCAATCCATGGAGGCTAGTGCTACCCCTCCCACACATTCGGCGGTGAATAACACGACATCGACTTTTTCGCATCCCAAATACCCGTTTATGAATCAAGGAGGCCACTCATGAGTGCTCGATTAACGTCATTGATTGCTTTAGTTATCGTTCTATTGATCGTTGCCAGCTCAGCATTATTTACTGTTCAGCAAGGTCAAAATGCGTTGGTGTTGCGTTTGGGACAGTTGCAACTGGATTCATCTGGTGAAGTAGTGGTCTATCCTCCTGGATTACATGTCAAAATTCCCTTTATTACACAAGTCAGGAAATTTGACGTACGTTTTCAAACATTACTGGTCGATAAGTCTCGATCATACACAGCAGAGCAAAAGTCAGTTTTGGTTGACTATTATGCTAAGTGGAAAATTGATGACTTACCACTTTATTACAAGCGTACAGGTGGTATTCCGGATCGAGCATCGACTCTGTTAACGCAAAAAATCAACAACGCATTGAAGGCTGCATTTGGTAGGCGGACTATTCAAGAAGTGGTAACGGATGATCGCCTATCACTAATGAAAATTCTAATGGCTAAGGCTGATGAAAGTGCAGAGCCTTTAGGTATTAAAGTTGTCGATGTTCGTATTCAGGGTATTGAGCTTCCACGAGAGGTTCAAGAGTCTGTCTATAATCGTATGAGCACTGAACGTGAGCAAGTAGCTACAAAGCACCGCTCTCAAGGTAAAGCAATGGCTGAAAAGATTCGTGCTAGTGCAGACGCCAACGTGGTTATCTCTATTGCTGGCGCAAAAGCAAAAGCTCAGCAGACACGAGCCGATGGTGATAAACAAGCCGCTAATATCTATCTAAATGCTTATAAGAAAGATGCAACTTTCTATGCATTTTATCAAAGCCTGCAAGCTTATCAGTCAGTGTTCCACGGTGATAATTCCATTATGTTGCTGACTCCAGAGTCTGATTTCTTCAAGTACTTTAAAACCACTCTGAAAAAAGCAGCGTAGGTATCATCTGTTTTTATATTGAAAAAGTCCGCTTATTTTTGCGGACTTTTTTATGGAGAGAATAATTCTATGATCGAAATTTTTTTTACGGCTATTGCTTTGTTATTGGTGATGGAAGGCATTTTACCATTTGCCGCACCTGCACTGTGGCGTAAGTTATTATTACGCATGGCTGATCGAGATGAGTCTTCGATTAGAAAAACTGGGTTAATTACATTGATCTCAGGCGTCGCTATTATGTGTTTAGTACATTCGGGTTTACTATAAAGGCAGTCATGGCTCATAAAAATTTAGTGATATTAGGTTCGCAATGGGGCGATGAAGGTAAAGGAAAGATCGTTGATTGGTTAACTGCCCAGTCTTCAATAGTTGTTCGCTTTCAGGGTGGCCACAACGCTGGTCATACGCTGAAAATAGGTGAGCAGACTACGGTACTGCATCTGATTCCATCCGGGGTCTTGCGCAGTGAGGTTGAATGTTTGATTGGACATGGCGTGGTTTTATCATTACCTGCGTTGTTTGAAGAAATTACTCAGCTTGAATCGCAGGGTGTTTCAGTTAGAGATTGCCTGAAAGTCAGTTTGGGATGTCCATTATTGCTCCCTTATCATGTCGCTCTTGATCAAGCTCGTGAAGTCAAACGCGGTAAAGCTGCGATTGGCACCACTGGTCGCGGCATTGGTCCAGCATACGAGGATAAAGTGGCTCGTCGCGGGTTGCGTGTGATGGACCTATTGAGTCCTGATCGTTTAGCGCAAAAGTTATCTACCTTAGCCGAGTATCATAATTTTCAATTACAGCATTACTATCAAGTCGATCCCATCAGCTGTGAACAGGTACTAGCAGAACTCTTGGCTCATGCAGAGCAACTAGAGCCTTTAATGATGGATGTTACCCATCGCTTGCATCAGGCGCGCCTATCCGGATTATCGATACTTTATGAAGGCGCTCAAGGTGCTTTGCTGGATATTGACCTGGGTACTTATCCATTTGTGACATCTTCTAATACGACGGCTGGCGCAGTGGCAACGGGCACCGGTGTTGGGCCATGCCACATTGATGCGGTATGGGGTATCAGTAAAGTGTATATTACTCGAGTTGGTGCCGGACCTTTTCCAACAGAATTATCCGATGAGGCAGGTGATCAATTAGCTAAACGCGGGCATGAGTTCGGCGCTACAACGGGTAGGCCACGTCGATGCGGATGGTTTGATGTACCCTTGATGAAGCATTCATGTCACATTAATAGTATGACTGGGCTGGTGATGACTAAATTAGACGTACTGGATACTTTTGAGTTCATTCAATTGTGCACGGGTTATGACTACAAAGGTACAATCCTCAATGAGTTCCCACAAGATGTTGCTGTTTTGGAGCATTGTAGGCCAGTGTACGAGTCTCTCCCAGGGTGGCAATCGTCTACGTTTGGGATCACCGACTATGAGGCGTTGCCTTCCGAGGCAAAAGATTATTTGATGCGTATTCAGGCCCTGTGCGAGGTTCCAATAGTCGCTATCTCCACTGGACCAGAGAGGGATCAAACCATCTTGTTGGGGCAGTTGTAGCTCTAAACCCATTTTTTAGTAAGACACATCAGCACCACCAATGTGATTGAGCAATTCATTAACGATTAAGACTTTGTGCGATAAAGTTTTACCATGCATTTGATCGTAAACTGCTATAGTTCTGCTTATCAAGATTATATTACATCTAAGTCAATCCTTGTTTCAAAAAAGATGAGATCTACCTTATTTAGTATCATTGACAATTTTCATAGGAATAAAAATGGAAAATAAACCAATCGCTAAAAGGATTACAAAGTTTTTGCCTGTTATGAAAAAAAATTTCGGTGAAAAAATTGATTTAAGTGGGATTGATACGCTACTGAGAGAGAATTCCCCAGGCATGTAAAATGTCCATACAGCCTTCCTTAAGATACTAAGCTGTTATTATGGCGATAGACAACACGCTAATACCTTATCAGTGCTTTCATCAGGAAAAACGCCACCTAAAGTCTGCATTGATCAAATGATAGCGATTCTAAAGAGTTTTAATGCAGTGATAGATGGTTGCCATAATGAGACACATCATTGCCTTCCTGGTGATTAAGTTCAAATGGCTGAAGCTCTCATTCATCTCGTCAAAGATCAGGGTTCTATCTATTGCTGTGAATCTTTTATGATTGCAGAAGACTGGATGGAAAGTTGTAAGCGAATCAATGTATCTTATATACAAGATTATTCAATAAACCTCAGCGCTTTAGTTTTTTAAAAAGGAACCCCTACCGGAATTTGATCGGTGGTCTCATGACTCTGATAAAGCCATTGTCGTTTGTTGGACTTCTTCACAATGAATGTTTCGCTTTGTCGATGCTTGCGAGAGTAACAGCGCAAGTAAGCAGAATGCTAAACCTATAATCAGGAATCCTGAAGCAATCTCAATCGAAAATACTCCACCACTAAACATGATTCCTACGGAGGGTGTGACTGAGCAAAATAAGGCATTGGATAGATTGTATCCGACAAAGACACCACTAGCTCTACAATACACAGGGAACTTTTGGTTGATGAGCAATAGAAAAGCGGGTGTTGTAACGGAAAACATGGTCACAAAGCCTAAGTACAGAAATGCGCCACCTGAAAGAAAATGATGCATCATATAAAAGTTACATGGATAAACCGTAAGCATCGCGAATGTGAAGCTAAATAGTAGAATGCGCGTGGAATTTAGTTTGTCAGAGAGGTACCCGCCAATAGGGTATGAGATAGTTTGTAAAAGTGTGGCTAGGACAATAATTAGGTGTACAGTACTTTTAGTGTATTGGTAATCCTGTATCAAGGCATTTGGAATAGACACAAAATATAAAATGTATGAGATACCTAACGTACCTGTTAATAGGAATACCAAGGATATGGATAGGCGATGGTGCTTTAAGGCAAAAAGAATGGGTTTATCCTTGAGTGTTCCTGAAGCCTTGGCACTGAGGAATGATTCAGATTCCGGAACGGAGGCTTGGAAGTAATAGACAATAGCCATGCCTAGTGAGCCAACGATAAAGCAGATGCGCCATCCAAAGTGAAGCATGAATTCTTGACTGGTCAAGTGCATCAGAAGAAACACGCACACGGTGCTGGTAATTTGACCAAGACAGGATATCACGCCAATCATGGATAGGTTTTTACCAGCCACTTTTGAGCGGCTTTTCTCGAAGACGAGTGTGAGTACACCGGTATATTCACCACCAATGGAGACCCCTTGAAGCGCACGGAAAATCAAGAGTAGTATCGAGGCGGCAACACCTATGTGTGAGTACGAAGGCAGGATAGCAATTCCTAATGAAGCGATGAACATGCATTTCATTGCTAAAAGTAACGCATGACGACGGCCCATGCGATCAGAAATTCGTCCAAATATGATGCCACCAATTGGCCTGCAAACGTAGGCAACAGCAAATATCGCATAGGTTACAAAGAGACTACTATGTTCTGGTAAAGCTTTGAAGAAAATGGATGATAAGATGGTTCCCAGGTAAAAGTACAAGGTAAAATCATACCACTCAAAAAAAACACCTAGCGAAATAAAAAAAGTTTGACGAGCAGTTTTTTGAGGGCATCCTTGCTCGATTGAGGTCATTATTTGTCCTTTGCATAAATTGATGCTTAATATACCACGATGATAGCTAGCTTTGAACAATCATTAAATGCGCGATTAAAGCATTGAAGGAAAAGTGTTTTACAACACAAGGATGTCTTGTTATTTTTAGCACACTGTTCATTATTATGGGTTACTCATGATCGTTTTCTCTTGGCTCGCTCTTGCGTTGGAATACCTCTTTTTGCTCGTTATGATTTCATGCATGCTCTATGTTGTATTTACGATGCTTAAGCGTTTTTGGATCTATCGCGTTAAGCCAGAGGGAATTTTTGGCTCCGATTGGCACATGTTGAGATACTACCTATCATCGGGTAAAAAGTCCTACATTTTTGTCGACTATGAAATCCAACCATCGTTGAGTTGGCAAGATATTGAGTCATTTGTGACAGCTAAGTTAATGGCATTACTTCGATTGAATCAATCACCTTTTAGTATCACCATCGATGCTAATCAGCGTCGTTTAAAACATAGGCATGTCAGCAATTTATCAGAGATTGTCGAGTATCATAAAAAGTCATCAACGTTTTACCAGGTAACGGATGCACAGCTTCGTGATTGTGTTATTCGTTTTTATCCTGAAGGACATCGTGTAGGTGTTTTGTTTGATCACACGTTATTCGATGGTATTTTACTTTCTCAAGAGATTGGTCAGCCATTACTAGAATACCGCGCTTTTTCGAAAGGTTTGCTCTTGCAGGATAAGTATTGGCCAATTTTTTCTGAGGTATGTCAGTTGTATAGTCTAATGCGGCTGGCTGTTAGTCAATATGCCTCTGAAGCGCTTCCAATCCGCTCAAAGCAATCGCAATCTGTGGTCCATCATAACTGGGATTTTTCCAAGGTAAAAACGATTAAAGCTAAACATGATTGCTCCTTCTCAGACGCACTTCTGGCATTTTATGTCGAGTATTTATTTCGTCATTTAGAGTCGGCTCATAACACACTTCGAGTGGGTATTGTCGTTGGGTTTAAAAACCCACGTTTCCGTAATAACTATAGTGTATGTAGAGTGCGTATTAATAGATCTTCTTCAGTCAGTGACTACCTTGAGCAAATTAAACGCGAGGTTAAGAAGAATCAACACGAGGTATTACCGCTCTATCAGGTTTTTTCAGTGCATGATCTTCAGTCACGCTTTAAGTCAGGTTTGATCGACTGTTTGTTTAGTCCGCTCTTTTTCTTTCCTAAAAAAGGACTGAGTCTTCACATGAGGCAAACTCGTTTTTTTAATGTGCCAACTGGTTGCCCTCTTTATGTATTTGCTAATGCATTCGGTGACCGTGTGTATTGCTCGACAACAATTAACACTACGGCAATTGATGAGGCAAGTTTTGTTGGTGATAAGGGAGACTTGTTCTCCTTTAATGAGGATTATTCTCATATGACAACGACGGAACAAGCGGAAGATGCGTGTATATCTCTACCATAAGCAGATCAAGTTTCTCGAGATTCTTACGGGCTAGTATTCTGAGTGTTATCTGATTGATCGTCAGAGTATTCTTCATCACTACTGCTCTCCGATGATAATATGGAAAACCGATTTACGTACCTCTCCTGCTTGAAAGATACATCTTTTTCCATTAAAAGAGGCTCGACTTGATAAGGAATGGTTGATTTTTTCGCGGGCGTTGTGTGACAGAATTCAGAGGTGATTGGATTTAGATCCTGAATTAAGGTTTGTGTATGAAGTTCCGTGCCTGTATTAAATCTCTGTTCCGCAGTGCATTTCATGGTTGGTGCATAAGCACGTTGTAATGAGTCTTCACCTATTGACCAGTGGCCAGAGCTCTTAAATAGATCGGGATTAAGCACATTATTTTCCGGAATGTTTCTCACAATAAAATTCCTAAACGGCTTGATCTGTGAAACGATGCTGTCCTCCAGATCTATCCCGCAATTGAAGCTAGAGTTATGATTGGTATCACTCCTCAAGTGTATGCTTAATGACAAGCTAATTAATGGATGTCGTCCGTGGAAAAAATCATATTCTGAGAGTAAAGCTTGCGTATTTGTATTATTTTTCTCTACTCGTGCTAGGGCAAAACGTAAGTCCAAATTAATTGTATCAGAGTAGGTTGTTCGGTTGCTAGTCGATGTAGGGTCCGATATCGGGAAGATATTGGAGGATGAGCGTTGTTGTTGTTTATGTTTGCCTTTGGGGCCAAGGTAAAAGCCCACTCCCTTATCAATGATTCGATAGCGATCACCGTCGATATTTAAGCCGTAATCTAGTAATAAGGACTCGATGTTTGTATATAGTTGAGATGTGGGCTTATACGAGGCATTAAACGCCAAGCATGGACCAAATCCTTGTGCTCCCTCTTGCCATCGTGTAAAGCTTTTTCCGGGTTTGTATTGATGAAAACAGTGATTTAATTCGTTGAATGCAGAATCAATATGATTATTTTCCGAATATCCTAAGCGGGTAGCATCGGGAAGTAACGATTCAAAATAGGTCGAATCGATATTAAATCCCGTATTGAAAACTAATCGGAGAGTTGATAGTGAATGGGTGTTGTCTTCTTGCCCGTTGATCTCATAGTGTTGTTGATTAAGCTCAAGTCTATTGCCCTTATGACCGTGAGATCTATTTTCTGTATAGACCGTTTTCGTGTAGGTATTAAATTTAACAGATGTTTGCATGGCTTCGTCTACTTAGTTTTGTGAAGTAATATAAGAAAATGTGATTAATGATGAGTCTTTTAGTATTTATTTTATTCGTTGTGTTTTTGCATGATTGCCTTAAAGTGATCTGAGGTTAAGATGTTTTGTAGCCATCTTTCAACAGCGCCGTGACCCCAGGCGTTAAATGCTTGCATGTTGACGATATAGCATTGTCGAATCAGCGGAAGAAGCATGATATCTAAATACTCCCAGTCCTCCACCGGTGATCTTTCTACGAGATACTGGTCAAGCTGATGTAAATAGTCGTTGATAATGCTGAGTGTGTGATGTTGATCAATGTGAGGATAGCGGTCACTGTATTTATAGTGAAGTAGGGCGGGTATAAATTGTACATGAAGTGCTTCAATTATTGCTTTATCTAGTGGATCGTCACAGGATACGCCTATGCTCATCAGTTGGTCTTTAACAATATCTGCGCTTTCATCGATGATTCTGCCATCACCATGTATAAAAACAGGAACAGTGCCTTTGGGCGAAGCTTGCAGCAGTTCATCAGGTTTATCTTTTAGATTAACTTCACGTATGTCGACTTCCGTCTTTGCTCTTTGGCAAGCCATACGAGCTCGAATAGCATATGGGCAGCGCAGAAAGCTGTATAAGATAGGTCGTTTATTCATGGTTTTGTGCAGCTTGACGTTCACGCGCACGTTTGCCAAGCGCAGCATTTCCGCCACAATGCGGGCAGGTTGGAAAGTTGACTTGGTCGGCTATTGTTAGAGGCATTCGACAAGCAAAGCATTGCTTGGTGTCGGTTTCCTCCAGTGCGCTATTAACACCAACACGTTTATCAAATACGAAACACTCACCTTCGTAATGTTCACCTCCACATTCTTCAAAGTACTTTAAGATACCCCCTTCCAGCTGATGAACATCTTGAAAGCCGGCTTGTTGCATCAGTTCCGCTGCTTTTTCGCAACGTATTCCACCAGTGCAATAAGTCACAATTTTCTTCGACTTTAAATTGTCGGGGAGTTTTTGGATGGCCTTTGGAAAATCTCGAAAGCTTTTAATATCTAATTCCAGTGCATTGTGAAATTTACCTAGCTGAATTTCATAGTCATTACGTGTGTCCAGTATAATGGGGGGCTCGTCACTCTCGTAAGCGTGTTTGAGATCATTGGCGCTGATATAAGGAGCCGTGTGTTCGTGGGGCACAACGGAATCCACGCCCATGCTAATTATCTCCTTTTTGATACGCACTAACATGCGGGAGAAGGGTTGTTCTTCCGATAGACTATCTTTGAAAGGGAGGTTGGCAAATTCAGATATGGTGCATAAGAAAGTTTTAAAGCTATTTATTACATCTTTTTCGCCTGAGAAAAAAGCATTAATACCTTCTGTGCTGAGAAGAATAGTTCCTTTTATATTAAGTCTCTTTGCCTGAGTGAGTAGTTTTTCTTTTAGAATAGGTAACTGCTCGCGACAAAGCGGAGTAAACTTATATGCGCTGACATTAATCATGCCGTATATCCTGGGTAGGTTTGAAAGCGATAATTTGGCGACATTCTACACACAATAGCCGAATATTCCTAGTGCCATCAATGTGTCATATTGCGACGATCATTGAGGGATGTAGATCTATTTTTTTATATTTATTTCCTTATTTATCAGAAGCTTATTAGAAAAATAGCTATCTCGTTATTTTATACTATCATTAATGAAAGCTTTAGTGGAATGAGTCTATATGAAAACAATTATTATGCTCTGTTCATATGCAACACCTGAATTTAACATAGTTAATTTAAAGTGTGAGGCAGCTAAGTGGGTGTTGGTGTTGCCTGTTGAAACATATGGCCTCATGCCTATTGCTACACAAGGTTACTTTGATGAAATAATTCCTCTAAAAGAATTGACGTTGGCATCTGTGACCCATGCCATCAGGCCGTTTCTAAGCTCCTCAGAAGTTATTCTGCTACCCAATAAAGAAGATATTTTATTACTTGCCGCTCAGGTAAGACAGGAATTGGGTTTGTTTGGTGATCAAGTTGACTATGTCGAACGATTTACCGATAAAACCTTGATGAAAAAAAGACTTCAGAGTACTTCAGTTGATTGTGCTAAGTATGTCGATTATTCATCAAATGATTTTGCTTCTCTAGAGGATGCCATAGGTTTTATCGAAGAGAGGCTACCGAACTACCCAGTATTCTACAAGCCCTGCGATGGCTTTGGTGCAATGAAATCAGGATTGTTACTCAATCAATCTGAGTTAAGGCAGTGGTTGATAGATTGTGACCATCAGCGTTATTTGATTGAAGAGTTTCTACAAGGAACGATGTATCATTGTGATAGTGTGATTTTTGAAGGTAAAACGCTCATTGAGTGTGTGTGTGAATATGCGTGGCCTTGTGATCAGTTTCTATCGGGTAGACCCATTGGATCAATTATTCTTGCGCCTGATAACCCGGTATATAACCGAATTATATCAGTCAATGCTGCAGTCATTGAGGCTATGGCGCCAAAGAATTGTGCTACACACATGGAGATATTCCACACCCCAGATGATCGCCTTGTATTTGTTGAAATCGCCGCACGCGCCGCTGGCGGGCGTATCGTGGATTTGTATCGACGACAATATACTGTTGATTTTGCTCAGATGCACTTGCAGTGTCAATTGGGCATCAAGCCTGATGTGGAAATAAAATGCGATAGTGATTATTATGCGTGGGCATTTTTACCGGTCCAAGCCGGTGTGGTGGATGCATTCAATATTCCAAAATTTTCCAGTTATTGGAATATAGATTGGTACATAAAGCCAGGTGATGTGTTTGATGCCGAATATTTAGACTCACATACCGGCGCCTTGTTTGTTAAAGAGAATATTGCTGGTTTGGTCGTGATTCATAATCCATCCTATTTGGAATTGCTCGCTGATTTTAATGTCATACGACATCACCAATTTGTCAATTACACAGAGAAAGGATAATGGCCAGATCAATCATAGGACTCATGTTAGTAATAAGCTATTGTGTCGTGACGAGCCTTTCAACGCTAGTTATATCGAGTGACGAGCAAGCTTATGGTATGTTATGGGTCACATTTTCTTCGGTAACTGTAACGATTCTTTGGTTCAATTTTCTTCAATTAAAAAGATTGGTGCGTTTGAGAGAAATTTTTATTGATCATGGTCGACTTATTATATTATTAAATATAACGACGGCCGTGATGTGGCTAGGAACATTTATTGCACTGGATTCACTAAATCCTGACGTCTTTACCGCTTTTTTTATTGGAGCTCTTCCGATTTTTATGTTCATTATAAATTGGATGACTTCAGCTTGGAACAAGCGTATGCGAATGGAATTAGTATTTACAATTGTCATTGCAGGCTTATTGCTTTTAGTGGGCTACCATGAACTTAATGTTAGCGACTTCTCGAGAGAAATTATAAGAGGAATGCTTATAGCCTTTTTTTCCTCTCTTTTCGCAGCTTGGACCATCATCTTCTCGCATAGACTAGCGCATGCTGGTGTTTCATCAACCGAAACTCTATCACAACGCTTTTATGCGCTTTGGTTAGTTGTTGGGGTGATTTTATGTATTTTTCCAGGCTCATACTCTTTTTCATACTCAATATTAATGCACTTCATGTCTGCAGTAATTTTGATCGCAATTCTGTCCTTCATTTTACCGTTGTTTTTGTTACAGAAAGGTATAGAGAGGGTGGATCCTATGTTTGTTTCTTTTTTATCTCCACTGATTCCACTGATGGCATTCTCCTTAGAGATGTTTTCTGACCGTTACGTCTTTGATCCAATTGAATTATGTTTGTTGCTCGCACTGGCTGTGGTTATTGTTGCCGCGGCTATTTTTAAAGTGCTTTTTAGGTCATCGCAAGGTGAATAATTCACTTGAATCCTCGTATACGCAAGCGTAGTATAGGCCATAAAATAAACAGCCTGTGTCGAGATCTATGTCAGCCATTGCGTCTTCATCCACTCAATCCCGTGAGCGAGTTCTTAGGTTTCTCAAGCATTACCAAGATCGGCTCACGCAAAGGTTAGAAACACTCGAGGGTGATACGACATTTGTTGAAGATGCCTGGAAGAAAGAAGGGCTTGGAGAAGGAAGGACTCGTGTGCTCAGCGATGGTCGAGTCATCGAACAGGGTGGAGTTAATTTCTCATATATTCAAGGCAAAAAACCACCTGCATCGTTGTTAGGTCATAAGCCTGAACTAGAAGGTTATCCGTTCTGGGGTGCAGGCGTGTCCTTAGTTATTCATCCTCGTAGTCCGTTTTGTCCAACCGTTCACTTAAACTATCGATACTTTGAAGCAGGCCCCGTATGGTGGTTTGCAGGCGGCTGTGATTTAACGCCGTATTATCCGTTTATGGAAGACTGTCGCCATTGGCATCAAGTATTAAAGAACACTTTAGATCGGCATGACAAGCATGCTTATCGTGCCTTTAAATATTGGTGTGATGAGTATTTTTATAATCATCATCGACATGAGACACGTGGTGTTGGTGGTATTTTCTATGATTATCAAGATGGACAATCGGGGTTATTGATCAAGCCCGATCATGGTCGCCGTTCCGAAGATCCAGGTGCTGAGGCATTAAAATTAGCACAAGGTGATAAAACCTGGGATGAAATGTTTGCTTTTCAGCAAGCTAACGCAAATGCATTCTTCGAGGCTTATTGGCCGATTATAGAGAGGCGTAGGCATCTCCCATGGACTGACTCAGAGCGAGACTTTCAGTTATATCGTCGTGGTCGATATATCGAATTTAATTTGCTGCACGACAGAGGCACTTTATTTGGCTTACAGTCTAACGGCCGAGTTGAGTCAATATTTATGTCGCTGCCACCGATGGCGCGATGGCAGTATAACTTTACACCTCAGGCAGGGAGTCGTGAAGCAGAGCTCACTGATTTTTATCTACATCGCCATAGAGACTGGTTGCTGCCTTAGTTAAACAGTGATGTTTTTATGTCACAATCTTTTGGCAGCCTTAGAGGTGTGAGTATCGTCGGTTTGATAATCGCTTCTGTTGTTCCACCCAAAAAAACTGAGAAATCCATTATACAGTGATGTGAATGTTTGATTTTCTGTGTTGGTTTGAGAGGTGTCATTAGCCTTAGTGGTATTTATCTTTGCCTTCTTACTGGGATATTCTATCAGTAGATCTTTAATGGTTGGCCAGCAAACAGGTTTGGTGTTGAGGTAGAGTTTCTGATCATAAAAATCTGAAAGATAGCCAATAGTGGCGTAAATGTCTGTTTCAGATAGCGCTGGACACGAATGTGGTTTGTCGTAAGATGGAATAACAATGGATTGGTCTTGTCTGGTTTGATGGATCGTCTCAGTGTCATTTTCTAGGAGCTCTTTTGTTTTATAAGCAAAAAATTTGGCAGTCGTGAGGCACAGACTATAAATCGACAGTGTTGAGGTTTCATTAGCTGTAAGTATTGCATTGTTGTTTTGTAAGATGTTATTGAGAAAATTGTGTGCTTCTGGTGCGGTTATCATTGGATGAAAGCTTGTTATTTCCGATGAGTCTTTTTCTTCAGATGCCTCTTCCGCTTGCTTAACTGGATTAAAAATAGCAAAAGATGCTTCAAAAATTGTTCTTAGTTGTTGGACGTTTAAAAGTAATTGAGGGTCTAAGTCTTCATTTTGAGAATTGTTATGTTTTATGTCCTGCAATAGCTCTAAGACTTTTATACCAAGGTTAGCAAAAAAACCTACCATTAGATTTTGCTGTTCAGTTTCATGAATGTTCTCAAGAGTGCGTTCAAATCCTACCTGGTCAAGTTGACCCAAAAGCGCTTGCCAGATACTCGTTTCTGAGGTGTATCTGTGAGGCATATTGCCTGACCCTGACTCGTGTTTTCTTTTTGGCATAGTAATTTCCTTAGTGAGTGATTTAAATGCTGATTCAGTATAGGTGCTAGCCTGTAAATTAAACATTAAATGAAGGTTAAAGGTCTTTTTTCTACGATTTTTTGGTGATAGAGCTGTATTTGGATTACTTTTGCCCGTCTTATGCAAGGAGGTACTACTACTAGCCACATCGACGTATTTTGATGTTATTGTTGCTTATTTTGTCAATTTACTGTTGAAATGTCGGTCTTATTAGCATATCGTGCACATGTCCTCGGACATTTTTATAATTAATAACAAAGGTAACTTTCATGGAAACTGGTGTAGTAAAATTTTTTAATCACGATAAAGCGTTCGGCTTTATTACTCCTGACAATGGTGGAAAAGACGTATTCGTTCACAAGAACGGCGTTAAATCAGGACCTCTTCAAGATGGACTGAAAGTTCAGTACAGCACTGAAGATACACCGAAAGGCCTTAGCGCTATTGAAGTGGAAGTGATCTAAGAATTGATTTGATCATCATAGATCTCATGGCCGAACCAATTGCTAACATTCGCACTTGGTTCGGCTTTTTTTTTTGCCAATTTGATGATAAAAGGCTTGGATTGTCCATCTTTCTGTTAGCGTATCGATCAATCATAAGAGGTATTAAAGATTATGTTTCACTGTAATCATGATCGTGACAGCACAGACTACGTCAAAGTGATGGGTTTTTTAGGTATGCTGTTTTTTTTTCAGGTAGGGCAAGACCATGTTTCCTCAACGCTACCTTATTCATCAAGAAAGTTGTTAAAGGATATTTGCACCGTCTGCTCATGTGTGGGCGCTTATCTAATGTATCGCGGTCTTGGTGCATTTTTGTCTCGTTCCAATCCTTTTGTACCCAGGATGTTCAGAGCGTCTCATAATGAAAATCAATTCGACACGCTCAAGCTTGTTGGTGAGTGTGGTCGCCACTTACTATCGTCTCGTATTTTTTTTACAACGTTGTATATGTGCGTTAATTATCAGCGTTCAGGGACTGCACAGATTCCCTCATATTCGGGTGATTTGTGCCTTCAGTTAGGCCTATTATGTCTCTCAAGAAGGTTGGCTTTAAAGGGTGTTTCGATGTGTGTATCAGATGATCGTTTACTACCAGACTTTCAAGTGTTGCGCCATTGATGACCTGAATGTTTTATGAGGGTGGTCTTGCATGAAAAGTTTTTTTAATCATGCCTTCTGATTCTTTTATCATTTTATATTATATCTGATATTAGTAATATCAATTTTACTGATCAATATTTGTCCTTTATCATTATGTCATTGTTAGATATTAATGAGGAGGAAATCAATGAGAAATACATCATCTTTAGTTTATTCTTGGGCCATCATTGGCGCGGGTCCTGCAGGGTTAGCCTCAGCGGGTTTATTACTCGATGCGGGCGTTTCTGCCTCTGACATTATTATCATTGATCCTGAATTTACAGTGGGAGACTTTGGACAGTATTGGGGTGAGGTCTTTAGTAATACAACCGTTGAGTTGTTCATGCGATTTTTTACTGATATTCAGTGTTTCAATTTTACAAAAAGACAGCAAGTTTTTCCCATAGAATCGATGCCCGCTGATGGGTATTGTCAGTTGAAGGCGGTGCGTGAGCCTTTACAGTGGATAACCAATAACTTACGAAAGAGGATTGACTCATTAGAGGGATATGCGTCGGACTTAAAGGTCCATGATGGGGCTTGGAGTGCGCGAGTTGGTGATAAATCCATACGCGCTCAAAAAGTCATTTTAGCGACGGGTGGCACCCCAAAATCATTGACTCATGAAGGTGTTGATGAAATATCGTTGTACGATGCTCTTAATCCCAGTCGTTTATCACAAGCAGTAAACCCTAGTGATAAGGTAGCAGTGTTTGGATCATCACATTCATCAATGATCATCATGAAGAACCTTCTAGATGCCGGTGTAAAGCAGGTGGTCAACTTCTATCTAGCACCTCATCGTTATGCAGTACCTATGGATGGATGGACACTATACGATAATACTGGATTGAAAGCGGATACAGCTAGCTGGGTAAGGCAACATATTTCCAAACAGCTCGATCCGCGTATCGAACGTTATATTTCGAATGAAAGCAACATGAATGAATATCTGTATGATTGTGATAAAGCCGTTTACCCAATAGGGTTCAAATCTCGTACGCCTAACCTAAAAGATCTCAATGATCTGCAATACGATGCAAACACCGGCATCATTGCTCCAGGTTTATTTGGTGCAGGCATAGCTTTTCCTCGTCAGGTGGTCGATCCATTTGGGGGAAGGGAATTAAATGTCGGACTGTTTAAGTTTATGAATGACATTAGAGCGATGGTTCCACTCTGGCTTCAGTACGGCTTGTAAGTACGATCTCGTGTTGGGCTATTGATCAATGTGCTCTTTAAAGGCTATCAATGCTCTTGAGGGGTATTTATGTTGATGAGTGACGTAGCTGAGTTGCCTGGCAGAGTCAAAGCAACGACTGGGTACTATTGTGAGTTTTGATCGATAGGAGTGTTCAAGTGCTGATTGAGAGATACAAGATAGGCAGTCACTGTGAGCAACGTAATTTTTAATGGCTTCAAAGTCGTTGAGTATGATTTCAATATTCAGAGTGAATTGATTGTAGGCTTGTTGCTGTAGCCAATCAGCAGTTCCAGAGCCAGGCTCTCGCATAACCCAGGAGTATTTACCCAATTGTTTGGCTGAGTTTTTCTGTTGTGAAGCCAGCGGATGATTTTTTCGTGCAATGATGACCAGCTTATCTTCTTTCCAATCTAATGATTTGAGAGATGGATCTTTAGGTACTTGACCTTCAATCAGCGCACAGTCTAAGGATAAATTCGAGAGTTGTTGGATTAATCTCTCAGTATTATCAATTGATACATCGATGGTGAGATTGGGGTGTTGTTGTTTAAATGTCGCAATGATGCTGGGCAAGATGTATTTACCAATCGTGCGGCTACAACCTATGTGCAATGTGCCAGTGAGCTCAGTGCTATCGCTTGAGAATAGCCCAGTAAGCTCTCCCGCTTGATCCAGTAGTTGGCGAGCTTTTGGAAATAAAGCTTTGCCGTTGTCATTAATCAGTAAGCGTTTCCCGGCACGATCAAATAACGGTACGGCAAGCGCCTCTTCTAAATGCTGTAAGGCCATGCTCGCAGCAGGTTGTGTCATAAAACAATGCTCTGCCGCTATTGAGATTTTCCCATGTTCGACTGTTTTTACAAAAACACGAAGTTGTTTCAACGAGATAGCTAGCATAGTTTTCGTATCATATATACTTATATTGTTATAGTTATATATCATTATAGCTGATATTTCAACGTGAGGCAGCGCAATCATATAAGCCTGGAAACTTAACACAAACACGATTATGCTCATGTGCATGATACATAAGGAGTGATTATGGCTGAATCTAAAACTTATCGGCGCAACGTACTGGGTACTCAGCTTATGCTGTGTTGCCAATCTCCATTGACGGGGTTTTACAGGGATGGCTACTGTCGCACAGATCAGTATGATCAAGGGCGGCACATCGTGTGTGCTGAGATGACCGATGAATTTTTACAGTTTTCATTATCGCGTGGCAATGATCTTATTACAGCGCGACCGCAGTCTGATTTCCCAGGCCTTAAAGCTGGAGATCATTGGTGTCTTTGTGTGTTGCGTTGGAAGGAAGCTTGGGAGAATAATGTCGCACCGCCGGTTATTTTAGCGTCTTGTGATTACTCTGCTTTAGAGGTTGTTCCACTCGATACTCTGAAGCACTACGCAACACTCTAGGAATTGATATGTCGAAGCCATCATCTTTTTGTTTTGATAATACCTTTCTAACGTTACCTTCTTGTTTGTACACGAAGCTTAAACCCTCACCGGTAGCATCGCCTAACATAATCGCTTTTAACCAGGAGCTATCAGAGAGTCTAGGATTAAAGCTAGATGCATCATCACCATGCACGGCGGATATTCTTTCGGGTAATGTATGCCTTCCAGAGGGCGGTTATTTTTCGCAGGCCTATGCTGGCCATCAATTTGGTCATCTAACATTATTGGGGGATGGGCGAGCAATGACCTTAGGCGAGCACCTTACTCCTCATCATCAACGTGTTGATATTCAGTTTAAAGGCTCAGGCCCGACACCCTATTCACGACAAGGTGATGGACGAGCAGGATTAGGTCCAATGTTGCGTGAATATCTCATATCAGAATCCATGCATGCACTAGGTATACCAACCACCCGCACCTTAGCTGTGGTAACAACGGGTGAGAAGATTAGGCGACAAGAGGATCTACCTGGCGCAATTCTAACCCGAGTGGCTGCGTCACATATACGCGTAGGCTCATTTCAATTTGCAGCCTTGCAAGACGACCCCAAGGTGCTCTGTGACCTTTTAGATTATACGATTCAAAGACACTATCCTGATAAGGACCCATCATTGAATCCTGCCATAACCCTATTGACCGCTGTGATGGAACAACAAATCGCTTGCATGGTGGAGTGGATGCGGGTTGGTTTTATTCATGGTGTGATGAATACGGATAATGTCACGATATCGGGTGAGACGATAGACTATGGCCCGTGCGCCTTTATGGATAGCTATGATCCTGAAACTGTATTGAGCTCCATCGATACTCAAGGACGTTATGCGTTCGACCAACAGCCCATCGTGATGCAGTGGAATATAGCGGTATTTGCGCAGGCATTATTACCGTTGATCGATACTTGCCAAGATACAGCCATTGCGATGTCACAGGCTGTGATTGATCAGTATCCGTCAATCTATCAAGAACGCTGGCTCAACATGATGCGTAAAAAAATCGGTGTGTTTGATACTCATGATGATGATGGGTTATTGATTGATGATCTGCTGCAATGGATGCATAAGCACCAAGCGGATTTTACCAACACATTCCGCTATCTTTGTCGGCCTGAGGTATCGTCGGATCCACTTTTGTCATCACCCAGTTTTAAACAATGGCATCAACGTTGGATAGCTAGGCAAGTAAAGGATTCTCGTCCGATCGACGATGCTATCGTTTTGATGGACAGCGTTAATCCTTTTGTTATACCGCGTAATCATTATGTAGAACGGGTATTGCAAGCGGCTTATAATCAGGATATGACCCCGTTTTACGAGCTTGAATCAGTACTCAAGCAACCTTACAATCAAAATAGTGCGATCAGTCAATGGACAGTCCCTCCAACAGATTCAGAGCGTGTGCGGTACACCTTTTGTGGTACGTAACAATACTCAACGTCATTGTCACATGGGTGTGTTATGTGTAAGTATCCGAAGTAATGGTCTTTCTTTATTTTCCCGTAACAATCACAGATATTCTGTTTTTAGAGATAGTAGCAGAATATTAAACACACGAATCACTCATAAAGACGAGTATGTCTAATTTAATTGACGCTATCATCTTCAAATATATAAAAAAGATTTAATATGACTTAGAGCAGGGTGCTAACTCAAACTCTATTATTGATGCTTCAGAACTTTATGTTATGCGTTGTGCATGTCGATCTACAGTTGGCATTTTTAAATATCACTTTGAATTTTGTCACTTAATTTTCAATAGTGCTGTTGATAAGTACTAGTTATACACTAAACGTGAAAAAATAATAAAATGAGTGGCTTGAGTGTGAGCATACCAAAAGAAATAAAAAAAGCTTAAGGGATGTATCATGGTCTTAAGCCTTGTTCTCTGATTTCACCTGTTGAATTTAGATAAAGGAAAAGTCGGTAGGCACTACATTTCAAAAAACATTCAAGTGCCATCAACTAAATCTAGTTGATAGCACTTGGAAGCAATACCTGGATGCCCGCAGGCACTACGCAGATACATTAAGTAAACCTATTGAAAATTCAATAGGTGATCCACCGACTCCATTTAATATTAGCTAATAATTCTAAAAATTCAAATACCGTATTCACAAATAAGGCAGACGTAGTGTTGTTAGAAACTTGTCTTTTCGTTCACCCATTAATCTTTGTGCACCTTAGCCTAGCATGCCTCCTGGGACAACGAGCTATGGCTTAGCTTAGGGTTAATTTTGAGTATCAGCTAGATTGGAGTCGTCATGAGAGGTCTTTAGGGGGCATGACGAGATCACGATTATCACTTATGGGTTATTAATTGAGTTGCAGGTCTTCGAACCATAACTATCAATCATCATTGAATTCAATAATGATGCGGCGAGGTGCTTCTCCGAGCTGCATTGGATGAACTATGGCTATCGTTGTCACTACCACTGTCGCTACTACTTAGACGACTGTCTGGGTCGAAAAACCTTACACCGAATGGTAATACGTAGTTGGGTATGCGAGGGGATAGGTCATCAATCGTGATGCTCGTTTCAGTCGTGATACTCGTTTCAGTCGTGCTCACTTGAATGGATGTAGGCTCCGGTATTTCATCAATATTAAACATAGGAACCTTTGCTGAGCCATTTAGGTCTCTTCGTAGTGCCCCCTGTGGTGCCTGCAATTGATGGATGGAGTCTTGAAATACAGCTTTTGCTTTTGTGTACTGAGCCTGACCTGAATGAGCTTCAATCATGGCTAGGTAGGTTTTATCTTGCTGAATATTAGGGATGTAGGTTTTACTTTTCGTGATTTCTTCTATCCGTTTAGGATCGCCTGAGTTTATGTATCTCATTAGAGTATTTGCTATTTGACGTGGTTTATCTAACGAGTTTTCAATAGCTTGCACCATGGGTTGACAGGCCTGTCTTTTGTCATATCGATTCTTATTGGCCTCATCAGGGTATTGTGCCGGAATTCTTCGCATGATGGCTTGCCTTTTTTCCCCACCACAATCGACTAATTGCATCCTAATAGCCTGAAGTTCCTCGATCTCCTGACAATCGAGAGTAGATAGCGGTAACGATGACCATTGCTGATTCTGAAGTTCGTGGGAAGGTAAAAGACCAAAAAATCTGCCTAGTGGTATATCTAGATTGTATTGACTGAACGTAGTTACGATATCCTGATGAATGAATTGCTGGATGGTATCTAATACTTCAGTCTCGTGCGCCGTTGTTGTTATGGTTTTAGCTTCATCAATACAATCTAACACCAATGCCATGCGGTGGATTTTGTTAATCTCGGGTAATACTAAATGATAGAGATAGGTTGATGCGATGCGTTGAAAGTTGATACGGGTTGCTTTTGTCGCCACTTCCCAAATGGGTGTTAGAGAGTCAAGAAATTTTGGAACCCAGATATCATTCAATAATGAGTGGAAATTTGAGCTATCCAGTTCTTTTTTCCAATGTTGTCGAATAGAGTCAATCAGTGAAGCAGGGGTTGTATCGCTTATCGTGTCCGTTTCAGAGGTTTCTAATGATAGATGTTGTTCTAGAAATAATGCACCAAGTGATCGGTAATGCTGTTCGTTAAATTCATAGATAGCTGTTGTAATCAGTTCTTTACATTCTGTAAACATCAGTGAGTAAGTGTCTTGAAATGAGGATTTTCTTCTTTTCGGTTGCCCTTGTTTTAATGGTGATGTTCTGTCTTGCATCTCTTTACAACAGCTAATTAACGCCCTTCGAAGAGAGAGTGCGTCCTCTGAATCAAAAAGACTATAGGCATGATTATCAAGATATCGGCAAAGTATTAACTGAATGAGTTGAGTAAAACCTGTATTGAGGTCAAGGTATTTTTCTAAAGGGAGTGAGCGCTCAAGCGTACAGTGAAAGTGGTCTATGCATATATCACGAGTTATTTGGATCATTTGCATTCGATCACTCATTGATACGTTGGGTCCTCGAACAAAGTCATCAAGGTACTTTAACTGTTCCAAGATAATAAGGTTCGCACATAGGCTATGTATTTTCTCATGGCAGCTACTGAGGTTTTCTTTTATCAGTGAAATATAGTGATCTAAATCGTTGAGTAGTGATTGGTGATAGGCATGAAGTGAGGATATCGGATGATGAGTTTGTTTTTCTAGAGTAAATTCGTATAGCCGTCCAATACGACGATAATAAGGGTATTTATTTTGCCACTGTTTGATCTCGGCTTTAAAAGTTTCTGTGGAATTTATGGTGTAAAAAAAATCCTCTCGAAACAGTTCTGAGTCAAGGTGAGCTAGAGATTCCCGGTCAAGGTTTTTCAAGGCATTGCTGTCAAACGACATGACATTATTTATCGGACTGGATGCATGTTCAGTAAGTTTCAGTGGGGGAAGACCAGCGTGAACAAGTTGTGAGTTGAGTTGATGGAGAAGTTGCGATGATAAAGCATGGGATCTAAACAGCTGAATAAAGTGCTCAATCGACTTAAACAGTATTTCTCCATGGCGCTGATGTTTTTGTTGGTAGATATTGTCTCGCAGGAAGTCGATGCGTTCTTGGTAGTGTTCTGGGGTGAATTCTGGCATAGCATTGTCCTAACAGTGAATCTAATCGGATAATATGGCATATCCCAGATAAAAAAGCCCGAAATCGGTGAATTAACATGGATTTTGCACCAAATTAGTATTATTAATCTTTAAGTGATTCTTTAAGGGAATCATTGAAGGGTTATTTAAGGTTTTGCATTAAGATTTGGGTTAATTGATCTATGTTGTTAAATTTATCTGTTGTACTAGTTGAGGTTCTTGTCACGACAAAAAGATACTTTGGTGTCATTTTCTGATCCATAAGCATCACAGCAGAACTATCATTGCGATTCTGATAATCAATGGGGCATGCTGAATCTTGATTATAAAAAATCTCAGATTTATAGGATTAAATGATTTAATTAGGCGGTAGTGACTACGAGGGTTTCGCTGTTTTTCTCCGATAGTATGGTTTTTTTGTACTATAATAAGAACAGGATTGATAGTTAGGGGTATTTTCATGAAAGCAATTATTTTATTGATGATCATCATGGGTAATTTATATTTACCGGTATCGGCAGCAAGTACATGGTCAGATGAGTGTTTTACATGTGTGGGAAAGTGGTGTACAAATCCTTATGTCGATACATCCCTTCATTGTAATCCTAAATGTGCAGATCTCTGCGTTCCTTAACCTAAATCTTGAATGATCGTTGGTGCTTCCACCTCTCAAGTGGATATAATGGTATTACTTTAAACACAAATCCATATTAACTAAATACATTACATATGCTCATTAAGTTACTGTTTTTAAATAAATAGGGAGGCTTATTTAAGAAAACATTAAGCATAATATGTTATCCTGTCTCTCTATCCGCCTGATGCATGCTTCAGGTGGAGGGAGTGATATTTTATGTTAAACAATTGCTTGGACAGTTTGTCCTTTTGGTTTCGAGGTTTTCAAGAGCAGTCATTTCACCAGTCAGAAAATACGCAAATACGCATTATTCTACTCTTATGGTTTGACGTTCATCATGACAAGAATAAACAGCCATTCCAAGATTTACGCTCTGAGGATGATTTTCATAACGCGCTTAAGCACGCGCTTCAGCCTTTCTTAGGTTCAACAGAGGCCTATACATTGCCTTGCGTTGACGCAACCCTGCATGAAGTTCAGGCGATCTTGGATAATGAGACATGTCAACTAACTATCAATACAAATGGGACTCAGAATCTTGTCATTATTATCAATAATTTAGTGTACAAAATTCCCTATAACGAATTATTTTCCAATGGTAAACCTAGTAGTAATGGCAAAGATCGTTTTATTCAAGAAATGAGTAATAAAAAAACACTGAGTAAGAAAGATAAAATAAGTCAAATGATAAGAGGCAGGATAGATCATGGATGCAATAAAGGTGAGCTATGTAAGTTTCGTGTGTATCCAAAAGCAAGCTCTTTTTCTACGAACGGGGGCTTAGAAGATCAACGCAAAGTTGCTCAAGCCAATATCGATTTGATAGGTCAAGGGTATTGGATTGATGATGGTGATAATGCTGATAATTGGGGTCTCTATGACGATCGGACAGTTTTGATCGATGCGGATGGCAAATTGCTATTATCTGAGTTATTTGACAGTGAAGTAGATGATAAAACAACACAAAGTAACAATAAGACTAAAGAAGTTAATTATTTGATGCTTTTAAGCTCATTTTTGATTAAGGATTATGGTTTTTTCAATGTACTTGCGATTATTGATTATCTAGCAGAGTCACCGAATCAAGATAACTTCCATATCTCTTGGATAAACCATTTACGTGATAAGAATACAGAAACGATAAGTGGGCTTAGCATTAATTCAGATCTTTTTGCTTTATTCGATGATAATAATAAGCAATTGCTTTTGCATGGTTTGGGTCTCTTATTGAAGCATTGGCCTGAATTTACTGATTCGCTAGATCCAGAGTGTAGGCAATCTTTTATTGCCGTGTTAAGTACGAGTTGCACTGTGGATAACTCATTGAAGGGTATTGTTCAAATAATACAAGCATATGTTGAGCGGCGCAGACGTGTATTTGCAATAGAGGGCGTTGATATTAAGTCTGACAATATTGAAAAAAACCTTATCCACTATTTAGCCAACAGGAATCAACGCAACCTCGATGGATTAAAACAATCACTAGGTGAAAAAGGTGATGAGAAAAAGGATTGGTGTAGAATCGATTTCATGACTTCTCGGCTTAACCATTGTCGTGAAACTCGGGGTGCTGATATTGTAGCAATGATAGACAGATTATCTTCAGAGATATCAATTCAACAGGGTTTCAATAACTCGTGATGGTATTGTGATGATATCGGTTTGTCTGTGTTGAACATAGTTTAAGGTATTGCTTTATATATATATATTTTTTGAAAAACATCGTGCTGCTGTATGCGTCAAAAAATACTGCAACAGCATCACTTTTTTTGACTATAATATGGGTATCAGCCATAAATAGGAGATCGCGATGATAGCCGTAACATCTAATTTTTTTCGGGGAAGCC
>DCQA01000056.1:0-10481 GCA_002323325.1 Coxiellaceae bacterium UBA1530
ATAATAAGTCGCTGAAACAAGATTTGCACCATTACAAAGCTTGGTATTTTTCAGCTTTTGACTTTGCTCATGAATACGAATTATATGCCCTTTAACATCTGGAACAGGTATTATTTTTTGCTGATCGTAGCTTCTTTCATAATCATTGGGGATATCAATAACACAATAGCCTTCGTTATCCAGATGAGGTGAATCATTTTTATTCGCAAAGGAAGTTAGACTTATACAAGCTAGCGTTAGTATGATGGGTAAATTTAGAAGGCTCCTTATTATCATTTTAATTCCTTGTGTTTTAAATAATCAGTGATGTTAAATATAAAATATGAGTTTGTCGACTAAAAGGTGAGCGTCACAGCAACTACACTCTAGCTAAATAATTTAACTTGACCATACTTAGGTTTTGCGTAAACGAGAAGTAAGATATGGCAGAAAGAAGATCGATTGATCAGTAGCGAGATATCATTGACTTTTGTAATAAAAGTGGCCATGGCAAAGCAGCCTTTTTGTCGAGCCAACGCGCTTAATCACCATCAATTTCTGTAATGGTCGAGGAAATTTAACAAAAAACCAATCCACTTATTCCTAAGGCTCACTAGAGATGCAGCATATTACATAATGAGTTTTTTTGTGCAATATATAAAGATTTCTTATATTAATCATTCGCTTATATTATACTATTCTATCTGAATCTCTTTTTACAAAACCTCAAGCGATCTAACTTAAGAAGCATTCAGCAATAAAAATAACATTATCTTGATACTCATACGTAACGTGATTAATTCTTATTTATTGTTTACACACCAACAACAACCCACTGGCTAACGGCAAGCAGCTCGACCAAACACGCTCGTCTTGTGTCACTTGCTGATTGACCGCATGCAAGGCCCGTGCTGCAGGGGAAGATTGTTGATACGTATGTTCACCTATCCACAACGCATTATCCAACACCATCACACCACCTGATCGAAGCAAAGACAAAGCTAACTCATAGTAAATAGGGTAATGAATCTTATCGGCATCAATAAAGATCATATCCATACAGTCTGCATGACCATCATCCAATAACGCTTGCAATGTCTCCTCTGCCGGTGCAATGCGAACATCAATACGCTCTGCCACACCCGCCTCTTGCCAAAAGGGTTGGCCGGTTTTTAGCCACTGATCCGATTTATCGCACGCTATCAATTGTCCATCACTGCCCATCGCATCAGCCATCACTAAGGTGGCATGCCCTGTATACACTCCCACCTCAATAATTCGCTTAGCCGATAACATCCTGATTAGCAGAGCTAAAAACTGAACCTGCTCAGAGGTGGTTAACCACTGAGAGAAAGGTACGCTTGCTTGTGTGTGCTCGTATAGGGCTTGGGCAACGGGATGGGATCGGACACAATGCTGCCCTAAATAAGCACCCACCTCAGGCAATAATAAAGGGGCCGAATTGTTCATAGTTTCCTCAAAAGCGCTTTATTTGCCCCAGTTTTATGATAGTATGCGCTCTCTTTTTGGTAAGACCAGACGAGGACATATCACCATGGCAGGGCATAGTAAGTGGCATAATATTCAACATCGCAAAGGGGCGCAAGACGCTAAGCGCGGTAAGTTATTTACTAAACTGATTCGTGAAATCGTAGTTGCTGCCAAAATGGGTGATCCAGACCCGTCGAACAATCCTCGCTTGCGCACTGCCGTCGATAAAGCGTTAAGTGGAAACATGACTAAAGACACTATCCAGCGTGCCATCAAGCGTGGCGCGGGAGGTGACGATGGCGCTGATATGATGGAAATTCGCTATGAGGGCTACGGTCCCAACGGCGTTGCCATCATCGTTGACTGCCTAACTGATAATAAAAATCGCACGGTTGCTGAAGTACGTCATGCGTTCAATAAACACGGCGGCAATCTTGGCACAGCCGGATCGGTAGCCTATATCTTCGAAAAAAAAGGTATTATTCATTTCTCCAACCCCCATGACGAAGACACACTCTTTGAAGCTGCTATAGAAGCTGGCGCTGTTGACGCCATAACGCACGACGATCAATCCATGGAGATTATTACGGAACCTGACGATTTAGTAACAGTAAAAGAGGCCTTAATAGCAGCAGAGATGACACCAGATCATGGTGAAGTGACGCTCGTAGCCTCTAACCAGGTCGATGTCAACCTTGATCAAGCACAAACGTTGTTAAAATTATCCGATGTTTTAGAAGATCTTGATGATGTTCAAAATGTTTATACCAATGCCGATATCTCTGAAGACGTTTTAACGCAATTACAATCACTCCCATAACCAACGGTTAACACATCATGCAAACAATACCTTTTGACCAGCAACTCTCTATCGTCATCCCAGTCCATGACGAGCAGGACTGTATACCTCTATTGATCGAAGCTATCGATACAACCATACCATCTGCGTTAGACTATGAAATTGTTGTTATTGACGACTGCAGCAAAGACAACACCTGGCAAACGCTAGTGACCCTCACTCAACGATACTCTAGGCTTAAAATCCTCAAGCACGCTCATAACGCAGGTCAAAGCGCCGCTGTCATTACTGGAGTAAAAGCGGCGCAATACCCATGGATTGCAACACTGGACGGGGATGGTCAAAATAACCCTGCAGATATCCCGAAACTCATTGATAAATTGCTTCAACAAACCGACCAACAGCAAGCTTACGTGATCGCCGGACATCGAGTTAGTCGACAAGATAGTTGGCTAAAAAAATTATCTTCTCGCATTGCTAATAAAGTGCGAGGGTGGATTCTTAAAGATGATTGCCCTGACTCTGGCTGTGGTATTAAACTTTTTCCAAAACACCCCTTTTTAGCATTGCCACATTTTAACCACATACATCGATTCATCCCCGCAATGTTTTATGCACTTGGGGTTAAAACAATCAATGTCCCTGTACAACACCACCATCGGGAACACGGCCGCTCAAAATACGGATTAAATAATCGACTATGGGTTGGCATTAGCGATATGATCGGTGTCATTTGGCTGAGAAAAAGGCCTTTTCATGTGACGAGCGTACAGTCTTATCAACAACCTACTACTCAACAAGAGGTTACTCATGAGCAGCTTTCTCACTAATCATCTCAATACACTATGGATCGGCATTGGCTTATTAGGCCAAGTGATGTTCTCTGCTCGCTTCCTTATTCAATGGCTGGCTAGTGAACGTGTCAAGCAAAGCATCGTGCCTGATTTATTCTGGTACTTCAGTTTGAGTGGTGGGTTGATTTTATTAGCTTACGCTATTCATAAAAAAGACCCTGTTTTTATTCTCGGGCAAGGCACCGGTATTCTCATATACTCCCGTAACCTGTATTTTATCTATCGCCAACGCATGATGCGCAAAGGTCATGTTGCAACCGCACAATGAGTCATTCTATGAACAACACCCGACGCTGGTCAAAACTCCTATCAAGTCACCTTGCCTGGATAACGATTGTCTTATTGTGTATGGCACTCTTTCTACCTGGTTTGTTTCAAGTGCCAGTCACAGATGTTGATGAAGCCCGCTTTGCACAAGCCTCCAAGCAAATGGTTGAGACACAGGATTACTGGCACATCAATATTCAAAACAAACCCCGTCACCTCAAACCGCCTGCGATTTACTGGCTACAAAGTTTCATCACACAATCGACACAATCAGCACCATACAACCAAATATTCAGCTACCGTCTACCCTCTTTCTTTGCTGCAACAACGACAACACTTCTCATTTTCTTGTTATACGCAGCCAGCCTTGGGCGTAAGACAGCTTTTATTGCCAGTGTCGTATTTGCAAGTACCTTAATTGTTGCTTTTGAATCCAGCTTTAGCACCACTGATGCGTGTCTCATGCTCAGTATTTTTGTCATGCAATGGGCATTGGGTCAAATCTACTTAAACCACCGTAAAGATCGCCCTAACCACGCTCGCTGGCCTGTATTATTTTGGGGCAGTATGGCCGTTGGTATTTTTCTAAAAGGTATCGCACCTATCTTTGCTATCGGCACTATCGTCGCATTATGTCTATTCGATCGCCAATGGCGATGGACACGTGCACTACATCCAGCCCTTGGTTTACTCGGTGTATTACTACTAACCCTAAGCTGGCTGATCCCCTTCTCACTAGCGAGTCACAGTAACTTCTTGTGGGACATGATCTCACAAGATGTTGTTCATAAGGTCACTGGTGGACAAGAAGGTCATGGACAACCCATGGGGTTTTACCTACTGTTGATGCCTCTATTGTTTTGGCCTATGTCCTTATATTTCACAACTGCTTTCAACTATGCGAAACAACAATGGCAAAACCCAACTACACGTTTTTTACTCGCATGGATTTTACCCAACTGGTTGATTTACGAACTAATCCCCACCAAATTGATTCACTACCTGATGCCAATATTCCCAGCAATAGCACTGCTGATAGCTATATCACTACTGTCGCCTCTCTCACAGTCGTCTCAACGAAAGGCACGTTATTTCGAAGCATGCCTCTGGTTTTTTTGTAATGTTGTATTAGCACTTGGCGTTGCATTTTTCCCTTATTCGCTAACACATCAGATATCCTTTGCTGCTTTAGCAGCCTCCCTCATCATACTCATTAACATGCTCATGGCTTACCGTTACTTTCGACAGCAACATCACTTAGCCTCTCTAACCTGTAATGCCCTCACAGCAATTATTATTTACACTTTATTATTCAGCATTACTTTTCCTAATTTAACACTTCTATGGAATTCACAGCGGGTGGCGAAGCTACTGCAACTTCCTAACTATCAAGAGCAAATAGCTGACCACCCTCTTTTAGTCTCAGGCTATCATGAACCCAGTTTAATTTTTGAGGTTGGTACCCAGAGCGTCGCTTTTACACCTTTAGATACTATTGAAAAGTCTTACGCCAGTAACACAGGATCTCTAGCGTTGCTTGGAAAAAAAGATTTTCAGCGCTTTCAAACTTTTGCTCAGCAACATGACTTTCATTTTAAAGTAGATGCTATTCTGCCTGGCTACAATCTCAATCACGGTAAACATATTATACTTCGACTAATAGAGCCCCTCGACAAGGAATCAACATGAAGACACAGTATCAACAACATGGGATTGCTTTTTTAGCCATTGGTTTAACCTTTTTAGCTTGCTACAGTTTTATAGACCAACCATTGGCTAACTGGCTACATACCCACTCACTCGCACTGACCTCGCGGCTAGCAAGTTTCTTCTCACATTATTTTAAAGCCGGAACTTTCTACGCACTACCAATCTTGGTTATCATCTACTGTTATTTTAAGGATCAACTGCGTTCTTCATTATGCAGAGAGAGCCTTCTACTCTGCTATATTTTCCTGATTAACGCCGTATTATGCACCGCACTCAAAGTACTATTAGCCAGAGCACGCCCTGTCGAATACTTCCATCATCACCTATATGGCTTCCACTTCTTTAAATTCAATTCCCACTTTTGGTCATTTCCCTCAGGGCATGCTTTTGTGGCTAGTACTTTTTTCTCTTTTCTTGCTATCTCCCGACCACACTTACGCGGATGGTGCATACTGGGTATCGTCATCATGTGTATCTCAAGAATGATTTCTGGTGCTCACTATCTGGGTGATGTCATTGTCGGTAGTTTTTTAGGTTATTGGACCTGCAAAATTATCATCACTAATTATCAACACAAACTACCTATGATTCTTGAAAACTGGATTCACAAACATCAGCCTTTGTCTACTGAAACCACCTGATCTTATTGAGCAACGTATGACAACTCACCCACAAGATAGCTTGCAACGCTTTATGCTAACATCGGCTCCTGTTCGAGGAACTATCGTCCGCCTCAATCAGTCACTTCAAACCGTCCTCGCACAACATCACTATCCAATTGCTGTTGAACAGGTACTAACTGAAGCTCTAGTTGCCAATCTCTTGCTAACCAGCACTATGCGCTGGGAGGGTAAGTTAATTATGCAATTTCAAAGTAAAGGCAGCCTATCGTTATTAGTTACTCAAGCGACACACAAACATCATATTACTGGCATGGCACATTGGCATGACCCCTTACCTACAGACAGTTCGTCGCTACTTGGCACAGGCCATCTCATTACCTCTGTGCTACACAACAATACGGCAGAGCCAGATCAGAGCATTATTCCCTTAAATCCGCAAGGACTGACCGAATCACTCCAAGAATACTTTGAACGTTCTGTTCAACTACCTACAAAATTATGGATCTCAGGTAATGATGAATCTGCCTTTGGTGTCTTGCTTCAAGTCATGCCTTCACCTGCTGATTCATTTAACTTCTCAAACTTTATTGAATCACTTGATGAAAATGCACTGCATTTTGCACAACCCAACACAAAAGTACTCAGCGATTTATTACTTGAACAAGAGTACACACTGTTTAACGAAGAATCCGTTCATTTTGGTTGTAGCTGCTCATTACAAAAAATGCAACAAGCGATTATTGCCATGGGAAAAACCGAAGCCCTGAAAGCGCTTGAGGAGTGCTCTCCTTTAATCGTCCAGTGTGACTTCTGTAACGATCAGTATGCATTTACACTCGATGAGATTCAGTCGCTATTTCCAAAAGACCAATAAACCTTATCAAAGATACCGATAAATGATGGCAAACTGACTATAATCACAGTCAATACGCCTAAAAAGCCTTAAGAAAGTCTTAAATGCTCAATATGTTCGTTTTTTGCATATTTCTTGATTCAGATCATGTAATTTAATAATCAGCTTAAATAATCCTACAACCGTTGTGAGCTTCGACACGGATTGTCACTCTTAACCAAGAGCTTTGATGGATTAAAACTACATCACACATGATGGAGGCTTTAATCATGCGTTCGTACAGCTTTTCAGATTTCAGTGATCTTGAGTGCCCACTTCTTGAGCGATCTTCATCCAGTGAACACTCACAAAATCTCATTAATTTTCTAAATCAAAGTACTTTAACTAACAATAATTTCACCGATCAATTAGACAGTAATAAAGACTTCGATTGTCATATAACCCGTATAAGCCTCTCGATTATTAGTCATTATCAAACACTGCTAAAAAACTACCATCAGAGTTTACAGCAGAAAAACTTTGAGGATGTTACCTATCTAAAAAAGTACGATGAATTATTGCAAGCTCTTCGCAATATTATTAGAGAATCTAATACAATGGATGAAGATCAGCTAGACACATACGGCATTCGATATTCAGAATATCACAACGTTAATCATCAACATTTAGATCAGCGATTATTTGAAACACTTTATAAATCGTTATCGACTTTAAATACATCTATTAAAAAAACGACCATCATTGAAGACAGTGCGTATTTAACTGCGTACTACATCCAACAATACCTAATTCAACTGAGCATAGATCATCACAAAAAAATCTATAATACTCATCGATCCAAACAGCCATTTAGTGATCGTCAAAGTGAGGCAAAAAGCATAGGAAAACAACATGTATTAGATTGCATATCAGTGCCTGATCTTTACCAGTGGCTATGTCGAACAACCGATACTGAAGCTGACATCAACATCACATCTATAGGAGACATTCAGTTAAATTCAGATCAACAGACTCGAATTAAAGATCTAGCACGTGCTTTTATTCGCGGTAAAACACCTTCATTACAATTACTTAAACACATCACATCACCTGAAGATTTTAGATTTGCATATCAAGGATCCATTCAAGCATCCTTAAAAGATGCCATACAAGATACGCCTTATTCATCACGATTTTATGCTTGTATGAAAAGTTTACCCGATCTTGTAGACACCTCACCGATACAATCGAGTAAAGCACTCACTAGCCCCTACTCAATAAGCGAACCACGCTTAGATACCATCTCATATGTAATAACGGCATACATTATCAAGTATCTAAAATGCGTCAGCCCTGACATCAGAGATGACACACTCAGTGACTTAAGAAATACATTACCAAGAGACCTGATACTTAGTAAAAACGATCTTCACACTAGCTTAAAAAAAATATTTAAGTTTGATCAAATCAACCATCTAAAAATACTCTTGGAAGGATTAATACCACTGGCTAGTACGAAAACACCTAGTATCGAGAAATTATCCTTCCATTTAATGGGTAATCTTAAGAAAAAATATCTTGGTTCCTCTCTTCTATCGAAAAGAGCTTATGATAACTTCCAAACCTTACCAACTGCCATTCAGTCACTGATTGAAAAGCCCGAATACCGTCGTAATAATAGCACAGCCGTCATTCCTCAAGCATTATTAGAGAGCCTAACACTGACTCATGATCTCCCAGAACACGCTTTACACAATCTTCTTACTGACACACCGATTATTGATTGTTTACGTGAAAAGTCAGAAGAACAAATACCCATATATTTAAATTTTCTTACGACAAAAGGCTGGATCACCGAAGAGCAAATGACAGCTATTCAACAAGCCTCACCGCTATTCGGAAAACATTCAAAAAAAGAAACTCGGACACTGACATCCATCATTCAACTGATTAATCAGATGGATAGTTCTAATCCGATGGGTCCGAATGAGATAAGAAAAAAAATCGATCCCATCATTAGAAAATGTCCTGGTCACGAAAACACTATAAGTTCACTTTTACATACCTTAGATTCCACTCACTCAAATAAAATAAAAGCACATACCTCGCATCAAGCAGCTTGCAAAGAACTCAAGGAATTTCACTCACTTGCCCAACGATGGATCCAACTTGCTAAGGCTGGTGCTCAACAATACCTTAATCATGTGCAACCGAAATGGTTCAGAAACAAAGGAAAAATGAGAGCTGATGAATTTATCAATCAGCTCGACTTAATTGATGTCGACATAAGTGATAACCATGATGCTTTTGAGCAGTTAAAGAATCTTTTGGAAAAAACACTTAAAACATTTAACGGTGGGTCACTTGGAACCTATATTTTAGAATCACTCACCGGAGATGCTGCTAGTGCTACTCATCATGATAACGCTGATCAAAACGAATCTTTTGACACAGTAAATCAAATAACCAATAGTCAATGTGAGAAACTTATTTCTACCTCCACGGGAACGCCACAGTTCAAGCAAAAAGCAGGGCCAGATGGACAATCAACATTACTAGAAATAATTCAAAATAGTCACATGACTGGCTGTTTATGGAGAAAAACTGTGACTTACCAGCATCGGCAATCAAAAACACAGCACTTTTGTAATCAGTTAGACCAACTCAACCAATGTCGTCACACCATCACAGCCATAGCCGCAGCCTAACTAAAAAGCCACCCGAGGGTGGCTTTTTTCAAGGACGACCAGTTTTTTAGACTACAAAGCCCACATAAAGTAACAATAAACTTAATATAAAAAAGAACATGGCTTTAAATTTGGAAGATATACCACCATATTTTTTCACACACTCATCATATCCATGAGGAAACCATAATTTCACCACTGACATGACCAGTAAAAACCACCCTGTCAGCGTCACTACGATGTCCCATCCTCCCCAGCTGGTATGATTTAACACCACAAACAAACCCAGGAGCAGAGCTACTATAACAGAGCCACCTGAACCAGCATGTCCTGCGGAATCTTTACCCTTGCCGGCGTGGTCTTGGTTAAACAAAGCACCCAAGGATACAAATAAGAAAAATAAGCCCAGAAATTGGGCAATAAATACTGTTGTCATTATAAACCCCCTAAAACTCATTAATCTTTTTTATTATAGTCAAAATTTGAACAAATTTCCTGCAAAAAACAAAAAATATAATGTAACTCCATGAAATAAATGGATTATTTAAAAAAATTACCAAGACGAATCCAATATGCTCTAAGTCTGTATATTACTCAAATCAAGACACATTGTGGATTTTTATCATGAAATTGAATAGGTTAAACAAATAGGTGATATGTAAACAACATAGCTGCTCAAGAAAGGATACGTTTTATGGATATATTGTTTGATCAATCGAGCACTGTAGATCTTATCCTGTCATATCGATTAGCTATCATCGGGTATGGTAATCAAGCCAAGGCTCAAGCAAAAAATTTAAGAGACTCAGGACTGCAAGTCACTATTGGGTTACGCCATAACTCCGAATCTTGGCAATCCGCTGTTGATGATGGATTTATTGTGAAAGATATGATCTCTGCGGTAGAAAATTCAAATTTCATCATGATGCTTGTACCCGATGATGTTCAACCAACCCTATTTGACCAAATAAAACACCGTATTCAGCAAGGAACTATCTTGGCTTTTGCCCATGGATTTTGCATTCATTACCAACTCATCAAGCCTACTTCAGAGCTTTCGGTGGTACTCATTGCTCCAAAAGGACCAGGAAAGAGCGTGCGTTCATTGTATTTAGATGGAAAAGGTGTGCCTGCACTTATTGCAATTCATCAAGTTGCCAAAAATACCAAAGATGACCCTCTATCAGTCGCGTTGTCATACGCTAAGGCTATCGGCTCAACCCGAGCGGGTGTGTTTCA
>DCQA01000056.1:10893-14901 GCA_002323325.1 Coxiellaceae bacterium UBA1530
CTGGGTTTGAAACCTTGATTGAATCTGGTTATCCAGAAGAAATCGCATTTTTTGAATGTTTATATGAAGTTAAAATGATAGCTGATCATGTCTTTTCAAACGGTTTAGCTGCCATGCATGAATCTGTATCACTGACAGCTGAATTCGGATCCTATATCAGCGGTAAAAGAGTCATTAATTCTGATACGAAAACTCATATGAAAACCATCCTTCAAGAAATACAAAACGGGGACTTCACTCAAAAGATGCTTGATGATATGAAACATGGTCAATCTCAGGTATTGCGCGAGGGAAGACAAAGGTTACGTGATCACCCACTTGAACAAACTGCTAAGGCTGTTTTATCGAAAATATCTGACGTATCACAGAATTAATTTAACCGTTAGTATCGCCATTCTCGTTGTCATTATGAAGCTTCACTGGTCTTGTTCGTGATCCATTGGTTATACTATTCACCCATCACTATCATTAAGGTTCAGGATGACCATCATTATCGGTATTGACCCCGGCTCTCGCTTTACGGGCTATGGTATTATTAACGATCACAAGGGCATTCAATGTGCTATCGATTTTGGTGTTATTCGTACTCAAGGCGACGCATTAAGCCAACGACTATTTTCTATCCATCAACAACTACAAGTATTATCAGATCAACATCGATTAGATGTGCTCGCAGTTGAATCGGTATTTTTCGCTAAAAATGCACAGTCTGCATTAAAACTTGGACAAGCTCGAGGAGCTGCCATTGCTGCTTTAGCGCGCGATGATTTACCTTGCTTTGAATACAGCCCTCGACAAGTCAAACAATCCGTCGTCGGTTTTGGTGGCGCCAGCAAAGTACAGATGCAACACATGGTACGTTCTTTGCTCAAATTACAACAAACACCACCATCGGATGCGGCTGATGCGCTGGCCATAGCACTTTGCCATTGCCATCAACAACGCTTAGCGCATACACTGAAGCGCTCACAGATAACAGCAGGAGATGGAGCATGATTGGACAACTACGTGGCCTGGTTATTTCACAAAAACCACCGACCATTATACTGGATGTTCAGGGTGTGGGTTATGAAGTCCAATCACCCATGAGCACGTGCTATCACCTCAAAGAGCAACAAGAAACTACTCTATTGACGCATTTTATTGTACGTGAAGATGCACAACAGTTATTTGGCTTTCTAACCAATGCCGAACGGGAACTGTTTAGAGCACTGATTAAAGTCAATGGTGTTGGCCCTAAATTAGCCATCACGATTTTATCGGGTCTGGAACCGCATCAATTCGTTCAAGCGATTGATCAAAATAACACAACCGTTTTAGTGAATATTCCAGGTATCGGTAAAAAAACTGCTGAGCGTTTAATTGTTGAAACTCGTGATCGTCTCAAACAACTCTCATTAGACACAGCCAATACCGCATCAACACAAGCGACTCATCAACCCATCTCAAACGATGCCCTGAGCGCACTGACAGCACTCGGCTATAAACCCCACGAAGCCAAACGCGCTGTCGAACACTGCCAAGCACATGACCACACCACCGAGTCTTTAATTAAACAAGCGCTGCAATACTTAATGACAGGAGTCACCTCATGAATTCTGATATGCGCATGATAGATGCAGAATTAGATAGCACTAATCTGGATGAAAGTCGCGTGGAGCGCAGCATTCGTCCACACACACTCAAAGATTATGTTGGTCAACCCGCCGTTAAAAATCAGATGCGGATCTTTATCGATGCCGCTAAACAACGTCGAGAAGCACTGGATCACACCCTCATCTTCGGACCACCTGGATTGGGTAAAACCACTTTATCCAATATTATTGCTAACGAGATGGGCGTTGGACTCAAACAAACCTCAGGTCCGGTACTTGAAAAAGCTGGGGATTTAGCCGCATTACTCACCAACCTCGAACCACATGATGTACTCTTTATTGATGAGATTCACCGTCTTAGTGCCGTTGTCGAAGAAGTACTATATCCTGCACTCGAAGATTTTCAACTTGATATCATGATTGGTGAAGGCCCTGCTGCGCGCTCAATCAAACTCGATCTACCACCTTTCACACTGGTGGGTGCCACTACACGTGCTGGCTTACTCACATCACCCTTAAGGGATCGCTTTGGTATTGTGCAACGACTCGAATTTTATTCTCAAGAGGATTTAACGACTATCGTACAACGTGCCGCTGATATTCTTAATACACCCTGCGAAGTTGAAGGTGCTTATGAAATCGCAAAGCGTTCTCGAGGCACACCACGAATTGCGAATCGATTATTACGTCGAGCTCGTGATTTCGCCCAAATTCAAGGCAATGGTACCATTACCCAATCACAAGCTGCGCAGGCATTGGATTTACTCAACGTTGATCATGTTGGTTTTGATGTGATGGACCAAAAGGTCTTACTCAGCCTAATGGATAAGTTCGATGGGGGGCCAGTGGGGTTAGACACTATCGCTGCTGCTATCAGCGAGGAGCGCGGCACCATTGAAGATGTGATTGAACCTTACCTGTTACAAGAAGGCTATTTACTGCGCACACCCCGTGGGCGTGTTGCCACACTTAAAGCCTATCAACACTTTAATCGAACACCGACGACAAACAACACAGACGCCACCTCATGAACCACGCACCTGCATTCTCACTACCCGTTACCATTTACGTTGCTGATACCGATGTCACCGGTGTGGTATATCATGCCAATTACTTCCATTATTTCGAACGCAGTCGCTCGGCCTGGCTGGCTTCATTAGGATTACCCCTAGAAGCCCTAGCTGAACAAGACACCATCTTTGCTATCAAAACCGCGACCATCAACTACATCAAGCCACTACGCCTGGGCCAAACGGTTCACTCCACAGCCTGTGTCACACAGAGCAAAGCCTGCTCACTGTGGTTTCATCAAACCCTAATAGACCCTGAAAACTCAGATATTATCTATTGCAAAGCGGATATTTTAGTAGCATGCTTAGATTCCTCAATGAAACCAAAACGTTTGTTAACTACCTTAAGAGAGCTTGCCCATGACCACTGATACTTCTATTTGGCACTTTATTCTTCACGCTGATTTTATCGTCAAATGTGTGCTCATACTCTTAGCCGCTGCCTCTGTTTTTTCGTGGACCACGATTTTGCAGCGCTTCTCTCTCTACGGACAAGCTCAACGCGAAGCAAAACAATTTGAGAAACAGTTTTGGTCAGGTACGCACATGGACGAACTGCATCGCACGATCTCTGCCAATAACACCAATCCTACAGGTTTAGCTGCAATCTTTTCAGCAGGCTATGAAGAGTATCAAAAGTTGAATCAACACACAGAAATTTCCCCTGAAGCGGTGATTGAAGGCACTGAGCGTGCTATGCGCTTAGCCAGCACTCAACACATTGAGCAACTGGAAAAGAACATATCCTTCCTAGCGACAATCGGCTCAACCAGTCCTTATATTGGCCTATTTGGGACTGTCTGGGGAATCATGAATGCCTTTCGTGCGCTTGGACAAGTGCAACAAGCTAGCATTGCCATGGTTGCTCCTGGTATCTCTGAGGCCCTGATTGCAACGGCCATTGGCCTATTCGCTGCAATTCCTGCAGTGATTGCCTACAACCGCTTTTCCAATCAACTTGAACGCATTGAAACACAGTATGAATCCTTTCAAGATGAACTGACTCGTCTACTGCACCGTGATGCACATCGCTTACAACGTTAGGAGCACACCATGGGACAACGTTCTAGATCTTCACGCAAATCACGTCGTGGCTTTATGGCAGACATCAATGTTGTACCCTATATCGATGTTATGCTGGTTTTATTAGTCATTTTCATGATTACCACGCCCCTGCTGACTCAAGGTGTCAATGTGAACCTACCGAAAACCAGCGCCAAAGCCTTGCCTCCCAAACAAGCATTACCGCTAATTATTAGCGTCACTCGTAATGGCCAATACTTCTTAAACGTTGCTAAAAATGCTAATCAGGCACTCACTGCACAACAGTTAATGAGCACCAT
>DCQA01000041.1 GCA_002323325.1 Coxiellaceae bacterium UBA1530
GTTTATTTTTTAATGATCTCATACCTGTTTTCGTTCGCATTCAACAGATCACTTTCACTTGCAAACATAGAAGATGGCCTTGTCAAGCAATTACTGGCAAACGCAAATTCATTTTTAAACAGCCTTACGTCCCTTGGCCATCCACTAAACAGTCTATTTCTTCTAACAACATCTTGCCTAATCATACTAGGAATAATTGGCCGGAGCGATCGATTAGGCAAAGATATTCTTGCAATCTTTTTATCAATATGCTGGCTTGCTGAGCTGATGTCCATTAATCTTCTGCTCATAGCTCCCATCAAAGATCCAAAGCTACTTTTGGCAGAATTGTTGCTGTTCCTGCCAATTGTTGTTGTTTCATTTACTTGGTGGTACTGGAGAATAAACTATTCATACTCAATAAGCAAAAAAGCAAAGCCAGAGGCAGAGCCAATTACATTCAAGATTCCGAGAACAACACTAAATTATTTATATCTTTCTATTGATACATTTTTCAAATACCAGCCTAGCTACGTCAGCTTTAACACCAAACGTGCAAAATCAATTCATTTATTTCACGCGATTGTAAAGCTGAATGTTCTAGGGCTTACGTTGGGACGTGCGGTGAGCTTAGCAACATCATTTTAACGACGATCAAAACATTCATCATTGTGGCAAATCAGAGATCTAAAATTAACTAACAAACAAGTGCCCCACTATCTGAAGCAGGGCATTAAGGTTTAAGAGGTTAAGCAATCAACAGCAACCGCATCTGAATCCATCTGCACATGGTTCACAGCAGAAGCGTTTGCCATCGTGGATCACAGCTTTTGTCACTTCGATGCTGCAGTCACAATCGGAGTTGCATTAGCATTTGATGAGATCGGTATTCGTGGTGATGACCGGAATTGAATAAGTCCTTTCTAGACCTGCACAAAGTTTCTCGATAGGGAGAAGACCGACCATGTAGATAGGCATAGCCATAAAAGCCAAAAACCGCCCCAACTGGAACCAAACAAAACTCGCAACGAGCACACCCCGAAACCCTTACAAAGCACCATCGGTAACTCACCAGAACTCGATGTAAGAAGAATCAGGCCTGATGGCAGATCACGACGACAGAGCAACTCTGCTGGCCTCCCCTAGGTGCCCTTCACTGGCGTTGGACACCATGGTTCGTCAATGAGAATCCCTTATGGAACTCGAATAACAGCACGAAGCCGGCAGAAACCGAATCACCGGCTGCACTTCTGACTGCTGGCCATCAAGGCCAGCTAGTCAATCGCCTCGAAAGACATACTGGCTTCACACGTTCGGTGCATGCAAGTTCAGATGGATTCAACTCACTGATGAATCCATCATTTTCCAGACTTCAATGGCGCTGGAGCAAAGCATTTTTCTTGTGACTGGCTCAACTTTCCCCAACAGCAGTCTGCTGTCGAAGACCGCACATTGCTGATCAGTATGAGCCATGTCATTAAGCGAGCTACATAGAACTAGCAATTAACAAGATGAGTCTCCGAATTCAACAACTTAAAGAGTTAAATCTAATTTTCCTTCATAATTCTAAAACGATAGATTTTAGATCAAGCTCAGAGCCCTAGCGCTTTTTGGGCAACTCCACGCTCTGTGCCTTACAAGTCTCTCGTGCGTACAGAAGCGCAGCTTGAATATTTGAAGACTCTTTGAAACCCAAAACTTCAATGACATCTTCTGAATACCGTATGAAGTCAGCATTCGAAATAGCCTCATCCTTTCTAAGATTGCACAACAAAGTCAATGCTTGGTAAAGGGAAACATAACCTCCAACATACGATGTATCGCATCCCCGTTGATTTTGCTTCCGCAAATTATCCGTAAATTCTTGATAAACTTCTTGAGCCAAAGCTCCTGAGGATGCCAGAAAAAGAGCACAGATTAACGAGAGGAGCTTCATGAGCAAAACTGATTAAAAACAAAAGATTGATGATGATGCTATTTCAAAAGCACAATTAAAGCAAAAAGCTTCATCGCTCTTCCACAAGCAGATCGCACCATTGATTTTTTCTCAAATTATTATTAATAATTCCAATATCGAGCATCCCCTTGGTCGTGACTTTATACGTCTTATTGATATGCTTTTGCGCCTCTTCCTTACTCAGTAGATCATCCAAAATAAGATTGCAATAGACACCTATCAACATAACGCTCGCACCTGCTGTGATACCTTCACCAAATTTTTTATTCGCAATCTGCTGTAGCTGATCGTTGCTGATTTCCCGCATCTCACCCTGGGGCTGATCAGCAAGACCTGTCTGACAGCCCAATGGTGAGAACATCATGATTCCAATCAATAACAGCGGCTTCAATACAACCAAACCCTGTGTACGCATAGCTCGTTATCGTCGCTACAGCATTCATAGCGTGGACTTATGTCATTTGCCTTGAACACACCACCCCGACAGGTCCGTCCGGATAACTGTAATGAGGGCCCACTGCCGACAATCAATGAATTTCGACCACAACTCAATGGCATTGACCACCACGACCTCAACACAACCCGATGAGGGTGAGCAGATCATGGTGAGGGATCCAACCATCAGTCTTGACTCGGCAAGAAGTAAAGACTGATGACTTCGTCCAACCTAAAGAGTGGGGACCAACTATCTCGAGTACACAAAGAGGAGATCATGGCTAAAACAGAGACAAGCTACTGAAGCGATATGGAGTGGCACCAAACGGCCGACTGTGTAGAGGAAAAGCTTCAAACGATTCAACAAATGCACAGGCTGAATGGGATTTCAGAGCTCATGGCACTAGCTGATTACTGCACCAAGAATCAATTGGAGACTGAGTTCATCACCAAAGAGCA
>DCQA01000006.1:0-16148 GCA_002323325.1 Coxiellaceae bacterium UBA1530
GACTTGCATGTGTTAAGCATGCCGCTAGCGTTCAATCTGAGCCAGGATCAAACTCTTCAGTTTAATCTAGTTTGCAACCTAAGTTGCATATCAAGGGCTCGACGCACAAACTTGCAATAAATCGCAGGCCTGTGATCGATAGTTTTTCGTAATCAAACCATCTGTACCAGTACCTACACTTACTGCCTTCATTTAACTGCTAATTTTTAAAGATCAATCCCGCTAAGCGAGAAAACGTATTCTACGCATCTCTCTTCTGTTGTCAACATCGAATTTCATTTTTTTATAAATTAAAATTGGATGGTTTAACTGGCAACAAAAGTCCTTATTGGATGCCGTGAAGACTAAAGCAAAGTGTTACTGCCTTCAACCAGTTTATGTATTTTTTTTACTTTAATATTTCCTTCATCTTTGTTCTTATTGAACCTCTCATTTTAATGAACCTCTATTTACTGATGCATATTTTTGCAAACTTTCGTTTACCAACTTGATAAACGGCACTCTCACCCGTGATTAATGCTTGCCGGTCATCACTGACCTTTACACCATTAATTTTTACTGCACCTTGCTTTATCATTCTTATACCTTCGGAGGTACTCTTTACCATCTTAGCGGCCTTCAATACCTGAGCAACGGTTTTTAGATCATCCTTTGTGCTCAATTTATACTCATCCATTTTTTCTGGGATCTCTTGGCGCTTAAATCGTGCAATGAAATCCTGCTCTGCAAGATCCGCATCATCTCTTGAGTGAAAGCGCTCAACCAATTCTTTTGCCAAGCTAATTTTTAGGTCTCTGGGGTTTGCTCCAGCATCAACCTGTTTTTTCAACCCATCTATCTGACTGGAAGTCTTAAAGCTTAATAGCTCATAGTAACGCCACATTAATTCGTCTGAGATAGACATTATCTTTCCAAGCATCTCATTGGGGGCTTCAGATATACCTATATAATTACCCAATGATTTTGACATTTTTTGAACACCATCTAACCCCTCCAACAATGGCATCGTCATTATCACCTGAGCCTCTTGCTGATGATGTTTTTGTAATTCTCTCCCCATCAATAGATTAAATTTCTGATCGGTACCACCTAGCTCCACATCAGCACTGAGATGCACCGAATCATATCCCTGCAACAATGGGTATAAAAATTCATGAATTGCGATAGGCTGTCCACCACGATAACGTTTTTCAAAATCATCTCTCTCCAACATTCTTGCGACCGTTTGAGAGGAAGCTAGCTGCACTAGATCCGCTGCAGATAATTGCGACATCCATTCTGAGTTATAAACAACTCGGGTTTTAAGAGGGTCTAGAATTCTGAAGACTTGGTCTTGATACGTCTTTGCGTTGACTCGAATCTCCTCATCTGTCAGAGGCTTTCGCGTAGCGCTTTTACCCGTTGGGTCGCCAATACTTGCTGTAAAGTCCCCCACTAAGAAAATTATTTCATGCCCCTGATCCTGAAATTGCTTCAGCTTATTAATGATAACAGTATGACCTAGATGCACATCCGGCGCGGTGGGATCAAACCCCAACTTTATACGGAGTGGTTGATTTTTATTTAACTTCTCCTGTAAACCACCCTCTGGAAGCACATCGATGATACCACGCTGTAACTCTTCTATACTCTGCAACATTCTGTAATCTCCAATTAAAAAAAACGTCCCCAGACCTGTAAGACATTGGCGGTTGACGAGAAATTCAACCATGGTAATGTTATCGCCAAAATGAATCAAATAAAAACCCAGCTATGACTTACTTTCAGCACATCAAACGCACCGCTGTCCTTGCAATTATTCTTTTTTTTGCCGTGACTGTATCTACTATTATTCTTTTTAAGGTCAAAACAACGCATAACAACAAACACATTTCTATGCCAAAAAAAGTAGGTGCACCACCAACTCTATGGCGCACACACTCCATCCAAGAAGGGGATACCCTCAGCAAGATACTTAGCCAATGGAAAATAGATGATCGACAAGTAGCTTTATTGCTGAAGCAGTCTCTAGCAAATCAGCACCTAAACCACCTTTCCATAGGCCACACACTCAGCGTAAAAATCAACGACAACGCTATAATTAACTTAAAATATCCGATCAACTCAACTCAGACTCTACTCGTTAACAATAAAAATAGAAAATACAGCTGCAAAATTATTAACACGCCCATGACTCAGCGACACCTAATGAGTACCGGGACCATCACCTCAACACTTTCAGAGGCGGCGAATACTGCACACCTATCACCCGGACTTTATAAACAATTGATAGATATTTTTGCTGGAACAGTCGATTTTAATACCTCAATACAACCAGGTGATCAATTTAGAATACTGTACGATGAGTACTACCTTAATAACAAAAAACATCACTCAGGTGATATTTTGATTGCCGAACTTACCAATAAAAATCACACATATACGGCCATTCAATTTAAGCACGGCCATGAAGGCGGCTACTACACTCCAAAAGGTGATGCCATACAGCCCAAATATCTTAAGTATCCAATTCAATTCACTCGCATTAGCTCACCCTTCTCACTCCACCGAATGGATCCTATTCAACATAAAATAGCACCGCATTTAGGTACAGACCTAGCAGCACCTACAGGTACGCCCATTCACTCTATCGGTAACGGCAAGGTTATCTTCAAAGGCTGGTCTCATGGCTTTGGAAAGACTGTAGTCATACAATACAACCATCATTTAAGAGGACTTTATGCTCACATGGACCGATTTGTTGCACCTCTTCCACAATATGTTCATAAAGGAGAGCTTATAGGGTATGTTGGACAAACAGGGTGGGCAACAGGACCCCACCTACATCTAGGAATTTATATTGACGGTAAAGCCGTCGACCCTATGAAATTCACTACACCAAAAGCAAACCCAATAACAACGAGCGAAATCCCCACGTTCATGAGGGAAAAAAATCACTTAATGACCGAACTAAACCGCCCCCAATAAAAAGGATCTTGAGATGACACAGGAAGCATACTTTATCGGATTAATGTCTGGCACTAGCATTAATGCCATTGATGCCACACTAGTTTCAATAAAAAACCACACACTCGAACTGATCGAAACTCACAGCGAATTAATTCCTTTTCAAATAAAACAAGCTATAAAAGAGCTCTGCGTCCCTGGATTTAATTCTATTCATAAATTAGGATCGATGGATACTCAACTTGGAAGATTATTTGCTAATACCGTACTCAATCTTCTGAAAAAAAGCGACATCCCTTATCATAAAGTTACCGCTATTGGCACGCATGGACAGACAGTTCGCCACGAACCTAACCATGAATTTCCTTTTTCCATTCAAATTGCAGATCCAAACATCATCTCAGCCCATACAGGCATAACAACAGTGGCCGACTTTAGGAGGCGAGACATAGCACACAGTGGACAAGGGGCACCTTTAACCCCAGCCTTCCATCAATTTTTATTACAAAACACACATGAAGAGCAATGGGTCCTAAACATAGGCGGTATTGCCAATGTCACTCTAATCAGTAATAACATTGCATCAAACGGTTTTGATACAGGACCCGGCAATATTTTACTGGATGCATGGTGTGAAAAGCACACGAAAAAACCTTACGATGATATGGGTCAGTGGGCACAATCTGGAAAGACCCATCATCAACTCCTAGAGCACCTATTAAGACACCCATACTTTAAATCCTCCCCACCTAAAAGTACTGGCAGAGAGAGCTTTAACTTGGAGTGGTTGAACACCATCATAAGACAGATACCCTCACCGATATCTCCAGAAGACACTCAAGCAACTCTTGTTGAATTAACAGCGCAAACCATTGCTGATAGCATACAACAATATCAAATTAACCCCACAACAATTACTGTCTGTGGCGGCGGCGCCTACAATGAATACCTTTTACGAAGACTCGCCTCACACTGTAAAAATTATACTATTAGAACCACGAGCACTTTCGGCATCAACCCAGAGTGGGTAGAAGCATGTGCATTTGCTTGGTTTGCACAACAAACTCTTGAGAAAAGAACTATCAATTTAATGGAGATTACTGGCGCAACAAGACCCAGTGTACTGGGCGCAATCTATACTGCTTAAAAGCCATTAAACGTCTCACCTACAACACCTGATAAACAATTATTCCAATGGACGGTGTGTGCTTCATAAAATCAAACAAGTAATCCTCACACAATTCGTCGGTTACACAGCCTTTTTCTCGAGAAGCATGCCGAAAGAGTACTTCATTATTTTTATGAATTAAAAAACCTAAATGCAGAGCATGTGTCACTGCCTGACTTTGTTCGGATAAGTTACTACTCGTGCGAATAATTAACATAACACAACCCGAAGGAATAGACATTAAGACATCACGACGCTCATGATGAGACAACTTAAATAAATCCTTGCAGGATATACACACAAGCTTACTCAGCATGGGCTCAATCGAGCTCATTTTGCCATAAAGTACTCGAAGCCCCTCTTCCACATCAACTTGAGATAACTGAGTGAAAACCCTCATAAATTTATCTCTTCGTGACTGAATCCAGGAAAATCGATCTATAAGAACGGATGATGAATACAACCTAAGTTGGCAGTGATTCGCAGCGAGATCTTGTGTAATATCACGCAGGCGAGGATTATCACTCAGTAGGTGCTGCCAATCCATACAAATAAAATGAGCACGGTTTAAAAAACTGACGTCTTTTCCTTGATACGAAATATAACATTTATTATAAAAAAAGGTGGGGAAAGATTCTGAGCATGACAGCGCCAATACTGTCTCTACATATGTTTGACAATCAAACGCATCAGTTCGATACAAAGGATACTGATCATAATTACCATTCAGGCCTTCACCCAATGCAGTAAGCTCATACACTGAGCCAAACAAAACAGATGAAAAGTATTCAACCTTATTAAGCGGAGTATTCGACAGGCCACGATACCAGACCTCAATAGAGGTCTTTGCTGATTTCTGCACGTCATACACATCATTTGAAAAAGCAAGCATACCGCATTACCTAAAAACTATTACTCTCTAAGATTCATTGATGCAGTCTAAAAAATTAACTTTCATCATGTAAGCAATCAATTCTGACTTTGTTACCAGATTCAATTTCATCTTGATATTCTTAACATAAAATTCAATCGTTCTTGGAGATAGGTCAAGAATATCTGCTGTCTTTACCATGGTATAACCATGTAGAAGATAATACACACATTGAGCCTCACGACAAGTTAAATAGACATCAGGATCTGAACTATCGTAGTAGTAACGCTTTTTATCAAAAACAGTTCCTTCAAGTGTGTGTACAAATACACCCGTATCGATAACTGGCTTAAGTGAGCCTGATCCAATATCGCTTTTCCCATCATCTGACACTCTAGATTGAACTTTTTCTAAAACATCATACCAGTGCTTAATCATTACCACTCCTTTTTCAAAAAAACAATAATATGTCCAATAAAAGTATAAAAATTAGCAGCAGATTGTCAAACAACCCCCTAGTAAAAAGGAGTGTCAAGTTTTTTTTTACAAAATTGCATTGACCAATAATTGAGCTACTATAAGTATCAAAATAAGGACTTGTTATGAAGAAGATCAATCACCTACTCATAATGATAATCATAAGCATATGCGTAATAATTTCTGGATGCAGTCACAGCATTAACAAATATGGAAGCTATAGCTTTAGCACAGATAACAAAAATGCAAAAAGAATAGCTAACAAAATACCGAGATACCAAAGGATGGCTAATTCATCATGGGGGATACTTGATTTTGAAAGAACAATATCAGTTAATGAAAAACATGAACAAATACCTGAAATACGCCAGCGACTTATTATCATGGGTGATCTCAAATCATCATTCAAAAACAAAAGTAACAAATACGATGTGACAACACAAAGAGCAATTTATCAATTTCAATGGAGACATGGCCTTCAGCAATCAGGAATAATAGATAAAGAAACAATAAGCGCATTGAACATTCCACCCTATGAAAAACTCAATATTCTTATTAGTAGCATGAAAAAATGGTCGCAGTATAGTGATAAAAATAACAATGAATATATCTTGGTAAATATACCAGAGTACAAACTTCATCTTATGCAAGGCGGAAAAGAACAAATATCTATGAAGGTCATTACTGGAACCAAAAAAAATCCAACACCTGAACTCGACTCAAACATAACCACAATCGTTTTTAACCCAACATGGAATGTTCCAGAGAGTATTATCACGAAAGAAATTGCAGGGTTTATGCAAAAAGATTCTCAATATTTAACAAAGAATAAAATAAGCGTCTATTCTGACTGGGAACATAATTCTAAAAGAATTGATCCCATTGATATTGATTGGACGAATATTGAAAATAATGGGACAGATTTTAGGTTTACACAATCGTCGGGGAGACACAATGTCCTTGGGAAAGTAAAATTTTTATTCAAAAACTCGCACGATGTGTATCTTCATGACACGCAAAATAAGAGCCTATTTAACACAACTACAAGGACATACAGCCATGGATGTGTCAGAGTTCAAGACCCACTTCTACTGGCGCAATATTTACTAGTCAATAACAGGAAGGGTGAGTTGAATGCGTTCGAGGAGACGAGTGAGAATAAAAAAACTAAATATGTTAACTTATCGAGAAAAATTCCCATTCATATTACGTATATAACTGCGTGGGTGGATGAATATGGCATTATCCACTTTAGAAATAATATTTATAACGAAAAATTATATTAATAAATTCCTGTATTGCCAACCCTCACTAACGCTAGCAAGATATGTAAAAAACATGTTCTAGTGACTGAGAAAGATCAAATATGGAAAAAGACAGACAGAAGGGATTTACTTTAATAGAACTAATGATCGTAGTTGCAATTATTGGAATATTAATTGGGACAGGGATACCGTCCTATAAGCAGTATATAAAGAAAGCTCACTATTCAGAGATTATTCAATCAACAATCCCCTATAAAATAGAAGTTAATCAGTGCCTACAGATCCATGACAGTATAAGCGACTGCAATATTCAGCCAATTGAAAAAATTAATAGCAAACTCATTGATGAAATAAAAATATCCGAGGAAGGGAGAATTACTGTTACTCCCAAAAAAAAATACGGAATAACATCTGATGATACATATATTATTACCCCAAAAATGAATGGTCATACTATAACATGGAAAGAATCAGGAGGAGGAGTTAATAATGGATACACATAAGTCACAAGCTATCATTAAGAACAACAAAGAACTACTTACTATTCTCGATAAGTGCAAAGCAATAGATCAACATAAAAAAAAATGATTGAGGAAACGTATCTTTCAAAGCCAGTTAATATCACGAATAAATTAATTGAGCGATTCAACCTCCATGAAGAAAAGATCGCAAAATCATTAGCGTCGCATTACGGACTTAAATTCGAAGAAAATCCTTCATATAAAACTATTGAACATAATACACTACAAAAATACAGAGCTATCGTTGAAAATCAGCTTATAGCTCCAATTGATAACAAAAAAAATCTTTCTTTTGCATGCTACACCATAGACCAAATAAAATACCTTAATATGCATCAACAGATACATCAAATATCTTTGAATATCACCATCAGCACACAAACATCAGTAGCAATAATAACCAACAAATTAATTTCTAAATGGATATATGATCAATTTATACCATCGAATAAAATGCCAATCGATTATAGTATAAAAGATCTCATTGATCACATTATCACCGATGCCATAATAAAAAAGTCATCTGACATCCATATACAACCAACTTATGAGAATGTTATGTTACGTTTTAGGGTCGACGGTGAATTACGCACTATCGCTATCCTATCTATACAGCATCATCAACTGATAATTAGTCGACTAAAAGTCATTACCAATATAGACATCAGTGAGCGAAGAAAACCTCAAGACGGGAGATTTAATTTTATTTCTCACTTCAACCATGAACGTGAATGCCGAATCAATATTTGCCCGGGGCATTATGGTGAAAAATGTGTGATAAGAATATTAGACTCTAGCACTTCCACTCTATCTTTTAATAAACTATTACAATGCAAGAATGACATGAAAGTCATTCTAAGATCAATAAAAAAACCACAGGGGCTTATACTTATTACAGGCCCGACCGGGAGCGGTAAAACACAAACACTTTACACATTACTTAATCAGATTGACTCCCAAAAAAAAAACATAATCACCATTGAAAATCCAATTGAAATTATCCTACCAAACACCCATCAAATTAACATCATGAACAACATAGGTCTAACTTTTAATGAAACATTAAAAGCAACGCTCAGACAAGATCCTGATGTCATAATGATTGGAGAAATACGTGATCGGGAAACAGCAGAGACGGCAATACATGCCTCCCAAACAGGACATCTTGTGTTATCGACACTTCACTCAAACAATACTATTGAGACCATTACAAGATTATTAAACATGGGCATTAAACCATACAATTTAACTAACTCTTTATTATTGATAATGGCTCAAAGGCTTATCAAGAAAAGATGTGGATTATGTAAACTCATGGTAACTAGTAAGACAGAAAACCTCTTTTCGAAAAAATATAGCTGTCATAAAAATACTCACAACTGTCCATATTGCATTGATGGATTTACAGGACGATTATTAGTTTATGAGATTCTTGAGGCTATTGACACTGTTAAACATATCCTTAACGATAGCATGCCACAAAATAAGTTAACTCTCTACTTCAAAGAAAATGAAATACCAACACTCTGGGAATCCGGTATCAGCCTCGTTAAAAAGGGACTTAGCACATACGATGAATTAATTAAAAGCGTTCCTTCACCAGATGAGGGTACTTAACGTGTACAATTTTTTTATCAATAACATTCATATCAAAAATAATAAGATTTATAACGTAAGAAATAAACTAACAAGAGCCAATAAAAAATGCTCTAACGAGCATCTTATTTATAGAAAACTTTTACTTGAAAAGAAAACCACTTTCACCAAAAAAAGCCAATCTATTTTTCTTTTATACTTCACCGAAATGTTGTTATTTTCAATTAAATCGCACATCCCAATTCTTGAATTTCTGATAATTATTAAAAATAACGATAAAAAAAACTCAAGTAAAAGAATATTAAATGTGATTATCAATGATCTTATTAATGGAAAGGAACTACATCAATCGTTATCCAATTTTCCAAGCGTATTTTCACAGGAATATCGTAATCTTATTAAAATTGGTGAGGTTTCAAATTCCTTAGACCAGTCACTAACCTTACTTCTTTCGCAACAAGAATTTACAATGAACCTCAAAAAACAAATAGCAAGCACCTTAAGATATCCCTGCTTCTTAATTATCATATTTTTTGTTGTGGTTAGTATTATCTCTACTTTTATATTACCCCAATTCACCGCACTATTTTCATCATTTAACAATGATCTACCTATATTAACAAAGTTTACTATAGAATCCTCCTCTCGAATAAAACAATTATCTCCTATGGTAGGACTCATTATTTTTTCTCTATTTATATTTTTAAAATTACCCTTTCTGAAAATTAAAGATTTAAAGACTAATATTAAATCGATACTTATCAGATTTCCTTTAATCAGAAAAATACATCTTTTAAAAAATGAATCACTTATTTTATTCATTCTTGGTCACCTTATGAACTGCAGGGTAGATATTTTATCTTCCCTTCATATCTGCAATAGTACCGTTAAAGATACCTACTACAACAAAAAGCTAACTTCAATTATCACTAAAATATCTAACGGAGAAGAACTCTCAAAGGCTATATCTTCAGTAAACCTCTTTGATAAAACCACAACCCTGCTATTAACCTCGTTAAATAATTCCCCCTACCTCTCTGACGTTCTAATCAAATGTAGTTTAGAAAATAAAAAACAATTATCTTCGATTATTTCCCGCTACCAAGCTATCGTTGAACCGACTATTATCATTTTACTAGCACTATTGATAGCAATTATTATCTTATCCATTTACTTGCCATTATTTTCCATGGGGAACATGGTATAGCCATCAAACCTTGTTGCGATCTATGTGTATTGAATTATAATAGTATGCATAGAACCAAGACATACCATATTCATAGAGATAATTATGTTAACCATAGGCTTGACTGGCGGTATAGGATCAGGAAAAACTTCCGCTACAAATTACTTTGCTTCTCTTGGAATAACCATCATTGATGCTGACCGGATTGCACACCAGATCACCTCAAAAGGAACACCCGAATTTCAACATATTCTCACCCACTTTGGGCCATCTATCTTACAGAGTGACGGGAACATTAATCGCTCCTCACTACGAAAAATTATATTTAATGATCCTAATGAAAAAAAGTGGCTTGAATCGTATCTTCATCCGATTATACGTGAGATTATTACTGATCAATTAGCATTATCACAAAGTCCATATACCATTATCGCTATTCCACTCCTCACTGAATCAGAGGGCATCCACTTTATTGATCGCATATTATTAATTGATACCGATGAATCGCTCCAAATCAAGCGAACAATGCAAAGAGATGACCTCTCATTCAAAGAAGCAGCTAATATTATTAAACATCAAGCATCTCGGAACAGAAGGATAGCAACCGCTAATGATATTATTATCAATAACGGAACTCTCGAGGAGCTCTATCACAAACTTCATTCGCTCCATAAAACCTACCTCAATCTATCTCATTAGCTCAATGTAGTAATCTATATATTCTATAAATAATGTTCGCCATATCAATGCCTCGAATTTCTTACCTAAGCTCAGCAATAACTTTTTAAAGGTGCAGTCACATATACTCTATCTGACTTATACAATATCTTAGCTTTTACATAGTCACGTGACTGTATTAATCGTATGGTACGCTTCTCCTAATCCAATATTATGATAGTATTAATACTATCCAATAAACTACCCACTTAATATTATGACTCACGAAGCTCAAACATTATCTTACAAGTCTCTGAATCAAGGCGTAGATACCATTACCTACGAGCAACCATTAAATGAGTCATTACGATTATTTCTACACCTTGAGCATCTATTCACTGGATTTAATCGCTATCTAGATACGTCATCTCATGACAACGTTCATGAGGCAATACATTATTTAACACGCATCCTTTACACCATTGATCGACCAGACTTAAAAACAAAATTAACACATACGCTGTCACAATTAGCAACAACACTTGCTCAGCTTCAATCTTTCCCACAAGTAGATACGCTTAAACTCTCTAACTTGCTTGAAAAACTCGATAAAAATATTCATTTCCTTCTTTCGCAACAAGGAAAAATTGGAGACTCTTTAAAACATAACGAAATTATCTGCCAAATAAAAAACCATTCGACTCACCCAAGTGGAATTTGCAGAGATAAAGTCCCATTATTCGACTTATGGCTTAGCCAACCCATTGAGACCATTAACTCTCAATTAAAAGAGTGGAATCACGAGCTTCGTATCGTTAGTGAAATAATCTTTCAGATTCTTTCTATAACACGAAACTCTTCACCATTCATTTCTTCAAACTTTAAAGGTGGTTTTTATCAACACAAGTTTTCCGAAAGTAACACTTGTGACTTAGTACGCCTAAAAATACCTACCCATATCAAGTATTTCCCTGAATTTAGTATAGGAAAACATCGCATTGCCATTCGACTCATGAATGTAACTGAGTTCTATATGCGCCCATCTGCTTGTCAAAGAGATTTTTCAGCGTTAATTGCTTTTTGTAAAGTCTAGCCTTCCTATTATGCATCTAACATTCTATGGTTTATAGATATCTTAATGATGTTATAGTTGACTTATTATCACTTTATTGGCGTCCAACATATTCAAATCCAATATTTCCTCTAATGTTACCCACTGCATTTGCTGACCTTCGATTGACTTAGGCTCACCTAAATAATGCTGTATTAAATAAACATATGCGGTAACGATAGCATGGGAATACACATGACGAAATTGAACCACAGGTCGACATGAAACAACTTGAATATTTATTTCTTCATACAACTCTCGTGCTAAGCCCGCCTCGACGGTCTCATGCTGCTGCATCTTACCGCCAGGGAACTCCCAAAGATTAGGGCAATCAACACTGGGTAAACGCCGAGTCACCAATATAGAGGCATCTTGCCGAATCACACCAATCGCGACGGAGACCTGACTTGTGCTAGCCATTTATTCTACCACAACACTGTTTGTATTTTTTACCGGAGCCACATGGGCAAGGCTGATTTCTCCCAACCTTCGGCTGATTGCGCACAAAAGATTCCTGAGCAACACCATCCTGAGCACTAGCTATTGGTTCTTTTTTTTTTTCGTTTGCCATCAGACTATTAGTCTCTTGATGGTGATAACTGAGAATAGGGTCCGGCTGATTTATCTGAACATCTTCTTCAGGCTGAATTTCAACTTTTAAAATGGTAGATATCACATCATACTTGAGAGAATCCATCATCTCTTTAAACATTTCAAAAGATTCACGCTTGAATTCCTGTGTTGGATTTTTTTGTGCGTAACCACGCAGATGAATACCTTGACGTAATTGCTCCATTGCGGCTAAGTGATCCTTCCAAGCGTTATCTAATAACTGCAACATTACACTTTTCTCAACTTGCCTTAAGGTCTCTGCTCCAAAGCGCTCTTCTTTTTCATGATACATTAACCCTATTTGCTCAAGGATCTTAACATGCATATTTTCAGCATTTAATGATTCATCGCTTTCGAGCCAACTTCTTACGGGAGCTACGAGCCCGAAATCCTGGTGTAACTGTTGCTCAAGACCAGAAATATCCCATTCTTCTTCTAACATATCAGGTGGCAAGTACATAGTAACAACGCGCTCAATAACTTCTTGGCGTATTTCTGCTAGCGATTTTGAAATATCATCGCTAACTAATAAACGATGACGCTGATTATAAATCACTTTCCTTTGATCGTTTGCAACATCATCAAACTCCAATAGTTGTTTTCTAACATCAAAGTTCATACTTTCAACTCGACGCTGTGCTTTTTCAATCGCACTATTAATCCACGGGTGCTCTATAACATCGCCTTGCTTTACACCTAATTTCCGCATCATATTTGACATACGTGCAGCTGCAAAAATCCTCAGTAGGTTATCTTCCATAGATAAATAAAACTGTGAGGACCCAGAATCTCCTTGTCGCCCAGAACGACCTCGTAATTGATTATCAATTCGACGAGACTCATGACGCTCTGCACCGAGAACATGAAGCCCACCTGACTGGAGTACTTCGTCATGTCTAGCCTGCCAGGAACTCTTAACCGATTGTATTTCGTCATCCGTAGCATTTTCCAAAATTTCTAGCTCGGCCTCTAAACTCCCACCCAAGACAATATCCGTTCCACGACCTGCCATATTAGTTGCGATAGTAACTGCACCTGGACGACCAGCATTCGCAATAATACTTGCTTCACGCTCATGCTGCTTCGCATTTAATACCTCATGCTTAATCCCGACTTTATTCAAAAACTGTGACAACACCTCTGAGCTCTCAATTGATGCGGTACCGACTAATACGGGTTGCTTTCGCGCAGAGGCATCTTTTATAGAAGCAAGCATTGCCTCAAACTTTTCTTGCTGAGTTAAAAACACCTGGTCGGCTTTATCATTTCTTATCATGGGTTTGTTAGTCGGAATAACTAACACTTCCAAACCATAAATTTTTCTTAATTCAAAAGCCTCTGTATCAGCTGTACCTGTCATTCCCGATAGCTTTTCGTAAAGTCTGAAATAATTTTGAAACGTAATTGTGGCTAACGTCTGATTTTCAATCTGAACATCCACACCCTCTTTAGACTCAACAGCTTGATGCAATCCATCTGACCAACGCCTCCCATCCATTAATCGTCCAGTATGCTCATCAACAATTATAACTTGACCATTTTTCACCACATAATGAACGTCACGTTGAAATAATGTATGGGCTTTAAGGGCAGCATTAACATAATGCATCGTTGTGATATTTTTCAAGTCATATAAGCTCTCGCCCTCACCTAGAATCTCACTTTTCACCAAGCGTTCCTCTATCTCCTGATGGCCTTGCTCTGTAAGAATAACGACCCTATTCTTTTCATCTAAGACGTAGTCTCCTCTATCTTCCTCAGAGATATCTTCTTCCTCGACACCTTCTTCAGTTTTTTGCTCTTTTAACCCAGGAATAATCTTATTAATTTTTCCATATAGATCGGAAGACCGATCAGCTTGCCCTGATATAATTAACGGAGTCCTCGCTTCATCAATTAAAATAGAATCTACTTCGTCAATGATGCAATAAAAAAGCGGTCTTTGTACCCTCTGACTTAGTTCGAAAACCATATTGTCGCGCAAGTAATCGAAGCCAAACTCATTATTGGTACCATACGTGATATCACAGGCATATGCTTGTTGTTTTTCCTCATGTGACAAACCTGAAATATTAACTCCGACTGTCATACCTAAAAATTCAAAAACAGAGCGCATCCAATCAGCATCGCGCTGAGCCAAATAGTCATTAACAGTAATAACATGCACACCTTTCTCAGCTAAGGCATTTAAGTAAGCCGGCAATGTTGCAACTAGAGTCTTTCCTTCACCAGTTCGCATTTCGGCAATTTTACTATAATGCAAGACCATGCCACCGATACACTGAACGTCAAAATGTCGCAACCCTAGTGTTCGACGAGCAGCTTCCCGCACAACAGCGAACGCCTCGACAACAAGATCATCCAAACTTAAACCTGAGGCTAACTGCTGTTTAAAATATGGCGTTTTAGCTTTCAGCTCGTCATCACTAAGACCATGAAGTGAGGCCTCTTGTGCATTAATTTTATTCACGGTTTTTAAATAACCACGAATAGCTCGCTGATTCCTTGTTCCAAAAATTTTATTTAATATTTTCACTCTTATTCGCCATATTGATACTAGTTAAGTTGCTGATTTTCTCATAGAATGGATCTCATGCAAACTACTTACAATAAAAAAACACGCGCTACAAAGCTCGATCCTACGCCAATAAACCAGTTGATAAATCAAGGGTCATTGAGAACACTTCTAGAAAAAGCAAATGACATCCATCTACTGAACCAAATACTGATCACATACTTGCCGGACGCACTAAAAACCTTTTATCAAGTCGCAAATTTACGTGACGGGGTGCTGATTATCCATACAGGAACTGCAACCCACGCAACCTTACTGCGCTATCACATTCCGCAACTTTTACAGACTATTCAAAAAAAATACGCAAAAAAGTCAATTACAGAAATTAAAACCTGTATAAAGCTATAAAGTTACGAGAAATTCTAACTAAGCAGTGACTAATGAACCTATAGCGGGTAAGAAGCTGATTGGCATGGCTTGTTTTTCAGGGTAAGAAACCAACTCCCATGCGTCTTGTTGCTCTAGAAGTTTCAGAAGCAACTGACGATTCATTTCATGCCCGGATTTATGACCAGAGAAGGAACCGATCACAGAATACCCAAGCAAATACAAATCACCAATGACATCGAGTATTTTGTGCTTCACACACTCATCGGTATAACGCAAACCATCTTGATTTACTACTTTGAAGCCATCCAAGACAATAGCATTATCTAAACTTGCGCCTAATGCTAAATTATTTTTACGGATATACTCATAATCCGATAAAAAACCAAAGGTTCGAGCACGAGAAACTTCTTTCACATAGGATGTAGTGGAAAAATCAAGGCACGCATCTTGGTTACTTTCATTAAAGGCTGGGTGATCAAATTGAATAGAAAATGAAACCTTAAAGCCATTGTAGGGCGCAATTGAGACCTTTTTATCACCATCTGAAATGATAACCTGGCGTTTAATTTTGATAAATTGCTTTAAAGCCGATTGTTCTTGAATACCCGCTGACTGAAGTAAAAACACAAATGGCGCTGAACTCCCATCCATAATGGGGACTTCTGGCGCGGTTAGATCCACATAAGCATTATCGATACCTACACCAGCTAGGGCAGACAATAAATGCTCAACTGTGGCGACCTTGACACCTTCTCGGATCAAACAAGTAGACAAACTGGTATCACCAATGTACTTAGCAGCTGCAGGTATTTCAACAACAGGATCTAAATCAA
>DCQA01000006.1:16448-16712 GCA_002323325.1 Coxiellaceae bacterium UBA1530
ATTTCAACAACAGGATCTAAATCAATTCTTCGAAAAATTACACCAGAGTTTATTGGGGCGGGCCTTAAAGTAAGGTAGATCTTTTTGCCCGTATGAACACCCACACCAGTTGCTCGAATAACATTTTTCAATGTTCTCTGTTGACTCATAACTTAGTCCATTTTTCTATCACTTTTAAGGTAGCGCATTGTAACACAGCCCAAGGAATTGACAAATCACCGTTCCTTACTAACTAAATATGGATTAAACCGTTGATAAAAAAAA
>DCQA01000006.1:17033-17537 GCA_002323325.1 Coxiellaceae bacterium UBA1530
AAAAAAAAGTTTAATCTAACCATCCTCAGTTCGCCTCAAAAAAGCAGGAATATCTAAATACTCCACATCTCTTTCCATGGTTTTTTCTTCAACATCATGCTGTTTCTCAACAGTATCCTGTTGACGCAAATAAGTTGGTCGGTCGAGTTGATTATAATCAACTGTTCCATCATTACGAGTCGACTTAGCCACAGCTTGATGCTGAGCTAATACTTCTTGATCACTTCCAACACCAGTGACTACCACAGTAACACGTAGCTCTTCACTCATGTCTGCATCAATCACAGTACCAACAACTACAGTTGCGTTTTCCGCCGCAAAAGCCTTAACAGCGTCACCAACTGCTTCAAACTCACCTATGGACATATCCATACCTGCTGTAATATTTACCAAAATACCTTTGGCACCTGAAAAATCAACATCTTCTAATAAGGGGCTAGCGATTGCAGCTTCAGCTGCTTCCCTTGCACGATTCTCCCCGCTACTCACGCCTGTTCCCATCAT
>DCQA01000020.1:0-1182 GCA_002323325.1 Coxiellaceae bacterium UBA1530
TTAAATGTGGCATCGTTGGCCTACCTAACGTTGGAAAATCCACCTTATTCAACGCTCTGACACAATCCGGTATCGATGCAGCCAATTACCCTTTTTGCACCATCGAACCTAACGTTGGCATTGTTCCTATGCCAGATAATCGCTTAGAACAAATTGCCGCCATCGCCGCCTCCAAAGAGATCATTCCCACCACAATGACGTTTGTCGATATCGCTGGCCTGGTAAAAGGCGCCTCCCAAGGGGAAGGCTTAGGTAATCAATTTTTAGCACATATTCGTGAAACACAAGCCATTGCACATGTTGTAAGATGCTTCGAAAATGAGGATATAACGCATGTTTCTGGCGGCATTGACCCAATATCAGATATTGATGTCATCATGACAGAACTCATTCTCTCAGACCTCGAACTGATTGAAAAACAATGCCTAAAAATTGCCAAAGATATGAAGCGTGGTGATAAAGCAGCGAACACACTATCCCCCTTACTTCAGCGCATTAAAACTCACCTGGAATCTGGCCAACCGGTCAGAACCTTGTCTATCGAAGAAGATGAGCAACCACTACTGACCCACCTGACCCTAATTACCGCCAAACCCATGCTCTATATTGCTAATGTTGATGAGAATGGCTTTGATAATAACCCCCACCTCGATCAAGTGAAGGCCTTGGCAGACAAAGAAGGCTCCCAAGTGGTGCCTGTTTGTGCAGCCATTGAGTCCGAAATAGCTGAACTAGAGCCCGAGATGCAACGCGAATTTTTAGATAGCATGAATTTAACTGAACCTGGCCTCAATCGCGTCATTCAAGCAGGCTATCAACTCCTTAATCTAGAGACCTATTTTACTGCAGGACCTAAAGAAACACGAGCATGGACCATCCCAAAAGATGCAACCGCACCAAAAGCTGCTAGCGTTATCCATACTGACTTTGAACGCGGCTTTATTCGTGCTGAGGTCATCAGCTTCAATGACTACATCACACACAAAGGCGAATCCGGTGCTAAAGAAGCTGGAAAATGGCGACAAGAGGGAAAAAGCTACGTCGTTCAAGATGGTGATGTTATTCTTTTTCGCTTTAATGTTTAACCTAAAAAGGCTCTTGACATCATTCAGTTAACAAGACAAAATCTCACGTCCTTAAAGTGGCTATGTAGCTCAGCTGGTTAGAGCACAGCATTCATAA
>DCQA01000020.1:1488-11491 GCA_002323325.1 Coxiellaceae bacterium UBA1530
GCACAGCATTCATAATGCTGGGGTCCCTGGTTCAAGTCCAGGCATAGCCACCACTTCACACCGTTCCTTGTTTTGAAAAAAACGCTACCGCCTCATCAGAATCCACCTGCCAAGTAGGCTGTTGATCACGGTCAACCAATGCAGCGCGCACACCCTCTTTAAAATCTTGCCATGCTAAACACTGTTGAACCAAGATTAAATCGGTATCAATCACCTCATCAAACGACGATAAGCGTGCTCGCTCCAGTTGCAGTAACGCTAACTGCATACTGATAGGCGCGTTATAAGATAAAGCATGCTGCGTCGATTCCAACCATGCGTGGCCCGACCCCTTAATAAATGATGAGATAGCTTCAACGGTATTACCCTCAAAACATGATTCAATGAGATCAGCCTGCTGCATGAGCGATGATTTTCCAGCCGAATGAGTAAAACGACTCAATACCTGATCAACACCATGATAAGGATTACCTCCCCAATGAGACTGAGTTAATTCAGCCAGTAACTGATCATAATCATCCATGGATACTTTATGTGAGGACAACCCCAAGGCGAGACAATCATCCGCATCCACTGTCAAACCCGTTACAGCCATCCAACGACCAAGATGATGCGACAATCGTGATAAGTGATAAGTCACACCGACATCCACAAAAAAACCAATTCTTGCTTCGGGCATGGCCAATTGAGTGGAATCAAACACGACAGGATGAGAGCCATGCAAAGAAATACCGACACCACCGCCCATCGTCAGTCCGGTCATTAGTGCCACATAGGGCTTGGGATAATGAAATAAATATCGGTTGAGCTCATACTCAAGTTCAAAATAAGGATGCGGTACAACTTGCAAGACATCCGCATCATAATACAGCGCCTTCACGTCACCGCCTGCACAAAACGCGCGCGTTGAATCACTATGAATAACCACACCTTGAATGGCGTGATCCTGCTCCCAGCGCTCTAAGTGTATGCGTAACTGATGCAACATATCGAAGGTCAAGGCATTGAGCGCTGATGAACGAGACAGAGTAATAACACCGGTTTTAGACCCATAATTATTCAATACTTCCTGACATTGGATATCGCGCATCACTCCACCTTCGCTTGCGTTTCACTGGCCTGTGGACGTTGAGGGACTGCACGTAATAATTGTTGAGTATAATCCTGTTGCGGTCGCGTCAAAATACTTTCTACCGAACCTTGCTCAACAGAATGTCCTTGGTGCATCACCATCACTGAATGCGCCATGGCAGCCACCACCGATAAATGATGTGTAATTAATATATATGACACACCGCGGTCCACTTGTATTTCCATCAGAAGTTGTAAAATTTGTTGCTGAATAGACACATCCAACGAACTGGTTGGCTCATCTAATATTAAACACGCAGGATGCAAGGCTAATGCACGTGCAATACATAACCGTTGTCGCTCACCACCTGAAAATTCATGAGGGAAAGCCCACTTTGCATCAAATGGCAATCTCACTTGTTCTAATAACTCATCAGCAAGCATGACTTGATCACGATGTTTCATAGAACGATCTTGTACCAAGGCGCCTTCCATCAGGCAATCTAAAATACGCATGCGTGGATTCAGTGCCGCATAAGGGTCTTGAAACACCATTTGCACAATTGAGGATAGCGAAACATCTGCACCCAATGAGTCACTCCAATCAATACACCCGCCTTGATGATTCACTAAATTCACTAGCACTTTAGCAACCGTGGTTTTTCCAGAGCCTGACTCGCCGACTATTGCCAAGGTTTGTCCTTGATTCAGACTAAAGCTCACCGACTCCACAGCTTTGACGTGATCCACTGTACGCTGCAACAATCCTTTTTTAATCGGGAAATACACGCGTAATTGATCGACCTCTAATAATCTCGGTTTATCTTGCAGGGTTTGTTGTGGCACCAAATCCGGTACGGCTTGTAATAATTGTTTTGAGTAATCATGCTGTGGCGCATTAAAGAAGGTCTGCGCAGATGCAGCCTCTTGAACTTGCCCCTGCTTTAGCACCACAACCTCATCAGCTAATTGTGACACCACCGACAAATCATGACTGATAAATAATAAGGCCATATGATGATGCTGTTGTAACTCTTTTAATAAGGTAATCACTTGAGCCTGCACTGTCACATCTAAAGCTGTGGTCGGCTCATCAGCGATCAGCACAGAGGGTCGGCAAGCCAAAGCCATCGCAATCATCGCACGCTGTCGCATACCTCCAGAAAGCTCATGGGGATAAGCCGATAAACAACGTTTCGGTTGTTTAAGACCCACCTCATCAAAGAGGGATAATGCACGCTGAGTTGCTGCCTTCTTAGATAAGCGCTCGTGTAAAAAGAGAATCTCAAATAATTGTTCGGCAATCGTTTTAACGGGGTTTAATGCTGTACTAGCATCCTGAAAAATCATACCAATTTGCGCACCACGGATATGTCGCATACGTCGTTGTGAATAATTCAAGACATCTTGACCATCAAGCAACACTTGACTCTGTTGACTCACATACGCTGCCGAAGGCAGTAACTGCATGGTGGTTAATGCTGTCATGGATTTTCCACTACCCGACTCACCGACCAAACCTAAGCATTGCCCTGCATGCATATTAAAACTCACTTGATCAACTACACGCGAATAGGTATGACGTTGCTTGATATCAATGCTTAACGACTTCACTTGCAAACAGGGGCTGGTGGTCATTGGCTTACCCTCGGATCCCAAGCATCACGAACCGCATCAGCAAAACAATTCGCTGATAACACCAAACCAAACATCATAATGAGTGCTGATATCAATGGCCACCACACCATGGGCTCACGCGCCATTTCCAAACGCGCACTATTAATCATATTCCCCCAACTAAACGTGGTTGGATCAACACCCACTCCCACATACGACAAAACCGCTTCTGCTAATACGAGCCCGCTGAAATCTAACACGATGGTAATCATCACCATGTGCATCACATTCGGTAGAATATGACGACACAATAAACGGGCTGAACTCACACCCAATGTTTTGGAAACGGATACATAATCCATGTGTTTTAACTTCATGGTTTCAGCGCGTAATAAACGACACAATGTCGCCCAACTGGTCAATCCTAAAATTAAACATAAAGCCAGCAAGCGAATATCAGCACGCGCTTCCATTGTGGGAAACCAATCAGCATGTTGATGAATGGTGACTTGCAACACCAAAATAGTGGCCGAGATTAATAACACCCCTGGAATCGAACTTAAGGTGATATAACAATACTGAATAATGTCATCACACCACCCACCAAAATAACCCGCGCATAAGCCTAATATGAGCGCCAGCGGTAACATAAATAACGTAGTTAAGGTACCGATAACAATACCGGTACGAATACTTTTAATGGATTCATACAAAACATCTTGTCCAACTTGAGTGGTTCCCATCAAATGATAACCATCCGCCAATTGCCACCCCACACAAGCCAGCACACTTAGCAATAGTAGGGTTATCCAAACCGCTCGCCAAGCATACACAGACTGACCAGACCAAACGGTTTTAATTGATTGCCACCGCGAGACACCTTGTCGAAAACCCTGAAAAAGATTGACTAACAGATACAACCCTAGGACAACGCCAATACCGATTGCAGCCCCGCGCAATAAACGCATCATGACATCATGTGCAGGATACTCGGTATTAACAACAGCTTCCAAAGGGGCATACCCTCTTATCGATTTACCCTTCACATCTTGCCATGACGATAAAGTAAAGGCTTGCTGCGATAAGGGCGATGAATAACTTCGCTCTGATTCTCTCATGGTTTTCGGCAATAGATGATCCAATGCACTCACTGTACGTGTTTGCGTGACACCATGAGTGTCTGTAACAGTGGCTTGCCAGTGCAGTGAATCCAACAAACAGATACCCGCATAAAAGCACAACACGACAGCAGCCACCATACCAACACGATGAGAGGCCACCTTACGCCAAGGGGCTTGTAAATGAGGATGACGCCACACATGGACCACATAGATCATGACCAGCAAGACTAACCACCAAAGCAATCCATCACTGTATAACCACACCCAATGTGTTGGCATATTATTTCCCCAAACGCACACGAGGGTCGACCATCGCGTATGAAATATCGGTTAATATCAACCCCAAAATATAAAGCAGAGTCCCAATAAACACCATGGCACGCACCACGCTGAAATCTTGTTGCTGAATTGCATCAATGGTGTAACTACCCAACCCTGGAATACCAAAAAATGATTCCATGATTAAACTACCTAAAAAAAGCGAGGGTATGATCACCACCACCCCGGTTAAAATAGGTAACATGCCATTTTTCAGCACATGACTGAATAACACACGAATTTCAGACAGACCTTTAGCACGCGCAGTTCGCACATAGTCCTTTTGCATTTCCTCTAAGAAGATCGTGCGATACCACCGAACACCCATACCAATACCACTGATCACACCAATCAATACGGGCAATACTAAAAAACGCCACGCTTGAAGACCGCCTTGATAACCTGAGATAGGAACGAGCTGTAACCACTTTCCTAAAATGAACTGACCAATGATGATGTAAAACAGTCCTGAAATCGACATGAGTATCACACACCCAATCACACCCAGCGTATCTAAATACGTTCCACGAAATAAAACGATCAACAATGCTAGACTGATATTAACAATTAACCCGACTAATAACGTCGGCACAGCCAATGCCAAACTGGGCCACATACGCTGCCCAATATCATGACCAATATCTCGCCCTTGATTGGATGATCCAAATTGAAACGATAATAATTGAATGGTCTTTTGGAAAAACAGCGTCTGCGTTATTTTAGCGACAGTCGGTGCTTGAGGATTATAAAACAATGGCAAGTTATAACCCTGCTCCGCCTTCCACCTTTCAACGGAGGCTTGTGAAACATGCTTATCGCCCAAATGCATTCTTGCCATATCATCAGGCGTGTTCACCATAAAAAACAAGGCAAAGGTAATGATATTCACACCAATGATAATAGGAATGGCATATAATACCCGCCGTATAATATAGACCCACATTATGTTTTATCCTGTTTACGTTGAATCGCTGGACGTCTTTCTCGGCGCCAATAACCTACTCCCAAGGGTAATACCAATATCACACCAACCCCTAACACCAACATCACAGGCCACACCCATGGTTGATTCCATTCGTCTTGCGCAGCTTGTCGTTGTTGAGGATCTAGACGCTGATACTTCAGCGTGTTGTTTGCCATCGCATTTGGCTTGGTGATCTGATTCCAAGTATGACTTAAGGTGAAATCAATTGGATGCACACCCCAGACCCAGGGTGTATCGCGCTGAAGAATGGTGACCATCTTTTTAATCATAGCTTCGCGCTGCTCGCCATCGGGTAAATAAATCATTTGTTCAAATAAACGATTAAATTCAGGATTATTATAATTTGCTGTGTTCTCACCACCGAATTTCACCTTGCCATTGGGGCCATACAATAAAAATAAAAAGTTTTCGGGATCGGGGTAGTCCGCTAACCAACCCCAAGAAAATAATTGCACCTGACCCGTTTTGACTTTGTCACGAAAGCGATTGTATTGCGTGCTGCGGATATCGAGTTGTATGCCTATTTTGGCAAGCTGCTTTCGTGTCCATTGAAAACGAGCTTTATCATCAGCGCCCCCACCAGAAGACACATCATAATGAATCACCAACGGTTGATGAGTAGCTGGATCTACCCCGCCTGGATACCCCGCTTTTTTCATGAGAGCCTGTGCTTCTGACAATGAACGACGCACTGCATGCTGACCATCCCAGCGGTAAACCGTTGAATTCATACCCTGCTTACCACTTTGAAAACCAGCGATACCCGGCGGGATAGGACTGTTTGCAGCAATCCCTCGACCATTCATAAAAATGGCAATGTATTCTTCATAGTCGATGGTCATCGCAATGGCTTGTCGTAAATACCGTGCGCGATCACTATCACCACCCACTACAGGATCTAGCATATTGAAACCTAGGTAATACACCGATGGGCTAACCGTAGTTTGCAAGCGAATGTGTTGTTGCTTCATGGCAGGAGTTAACACAGGCACCCCATCCGCATCTAATTGCACGGCCTGATCAAAGCTGTCTGCACTGATGCCCGAATAATCGTAATAGCCTTGTAAAAACTTATTCCATCGCGGAATACTCTCTTTCTCTAAGTGAAACTCAACACGATCGATAAACGGCATGGTTTTCCCAGCATTGGCTAAATAACCTGCTGCTTGATCATCCGGCTCACCATCCGTGGGATAAACTTCCCCTCTAAAAAGCGGATTGCGTGTTAACACCATGCGTTGATTCGGGTTATTTTCGATTAACTGATAGGGTCCCGTACCCACCGGATACCAATCTAAATTGATATTATGCGGTTGCAACACAGGCTGCTGATAAAAGGCATCGACCTCCCACGCAATGGGAGCAAAAAATGGCATGGCTAACCAATACATAAATTGTGGATACACGCCTTTTAATACGATTTGAAAGTGGGTAGGGCTAAGTACTTTGACACCAGGAAAATCCATCTGTCGTAAATCCAGCCAGGTGTCGGGTGACTGATCACGAGCTGTAGCGAGTCGTTGTGATAAGTCAGACAAGCCGAGAATATGTTCACTCATCACTCCGTAGATCGGTGAGTGAACCCAAGGGGCGGCGATGCGTTTAATTTCATACACATAATCTTCTGCGGTTAACTCTCGAGTATCTTGATGAGCAAATGCTGTAAGATCGTAATAGGTTTGATTATCAGGGAGATCATGATAACGAAATGCACCGGATGTATCTTTAGCAAACGCTGGGCTTTCTTGAAAACGAATACCCGGCTGAATCTGAATATCATAGACACTGTATGCCACAGCATCGGGAGGTGTCGTTGATGGTAACGGCTGCCACTGCGCATCATAAAAGCTCACTACAGGCATCTTACTGGCTGTCAGCGGCTCCAACACATAAGATCGTTTAAGGTAATGATATTGCAACAGCGGTTCATAAATTTGCGCGATGAATTGTAATTCGTTGGATGAATAGGCTTTCGCTGGATCGAGGGTTTTGGGTGGGCCTGCAAAAGAACTGTAGCGCGTATTAGCGGATGTTGATGTGGGGTGAGGATGATTCCATTGCGCCATCACACTGCTACACAAACAGCACGCGATAATACCGCACTTAACCTTCCATGATTGCTTCATGCTTCATTCACCGACTGATTCCCTAGAGGCAGTATACCTAAAATCATCGGAATGTGCTGCTAAGTGTCATCGAATAATAACCATAACCCTGCAAAGGATCGTTTTAGCATTTAACGATCGGGTATTAATTCGGAAAAACACTCAATCACTGAGTCAACACCTAATGCCGTCAATTCAGCACGATGATGATCCCTGAGATGAGAAGGTGTTCCAGCAATATAGCCATAAACCGGTAACCCTGCAGCAATGGCTGACTGGACACCTACTGCACTATCTTCAATTACACAGACATCTGTGGAATTAAGCTGTAAGTCTCGTAAGCACTTTTGGTAAACATCAGGCGCAGGTTTATGATGCTCAACCGACTCAAAAGTAAACAAGTTTTCTAATGGAAAATAGGGCATCAGTCCTTTTGCTGATAAGAAATGCGTAATGTTACTCTGCCGATTGGATGAACAAATACTCACGCTATCACAATGATTAATTAGCGAAACAAGATGGCGATCGACAGTACCGAATTGAGCTAGATCTTCAAGACACTGCTCGGTGTAAGCTCTGAAAAAATTCACTGGAATAGTGTCATATTGTTTTGGATCATAGGAGCGATTTAACAACTCAGCAATACTGCTAATGGTCATACCAAGAAAGCGCTCAAAACATTCATCGATAGTGAACTCATAACCATAAGCTCTTAAACCTTTACAAAATAGCTGATAAGTGATCCATTGCGCGTTTTGTGCAATCACGCCATCAAAATCAAAAATAAGGTGTTTCATAGTCATGACTCATCAAGTTCAAGATTGTTGTGACAAACATTATTGAGCACACACTATGATGAAAATTACAAACTTTCAACTGATTTCATTTAGATTGTTCTTAGGATAGTGTTGGGCTGTTGAACTAATCACATAAAGTCAGTCCAGATAAATTGTCTTAGATCTGGGTGTTGATTGGATTTCTTTTCGGAGCATTAGTGACTACACCATCTGTTTACTTGATATAAATGATATTAATCATTTATTTACACAGAATCATCTTGGAATATAACAAGGAGAACAAATGAATATAGAGCAATCTCATTTTTCGCGGGCCCTATCTGATTGATTATCACAACTGCGATTCCGATGCCCTAAAGTTCGTAGAACCAATTCGAACTAACTTCGTACCTCTTTAACAGTAACTACGATGTTTTTGTATACCCGGCATCAGAGAAAAAGAAGCAATAGGAGTTGTTCCTTTTTTTGATCGAGTTACTAGGAACCAAAGACCTTGGTACTACAAGTACAACCGTTAGTCACTCTACCACCACAATTATGTGGTGCTTTGCAGAGTAACTTCTCGTGCCCGTTATTCCACCATGGACTCCATTGACATTGATAAGTATCCTTACCGCATTGGAAGATCTGCCCTACTGTTACTGGAGCCTGCCCAACCAATCCTGCCACGACTAAGACTGCTAATAGTTTTTTCATCATTTACCTCGTATTAGTTACCTCTCAAATCTAGTTAAAAAAAATCTGGATTTCCTGATGTGTTATCAAGTCGATGATTTTTTCAATTAACTTCATGGTGTTAAGCCAAATATCAGCGTCTTTAGTCAGTCACCTAGCTTCGATATATTCGAAAATAGTTCTAGTGGACACCCTACGCAATAATTATCCATATGACACACCTGCCATATGCAAATGGCATCTTTTAGGTTATTAGTGATTACCACAGTAGATTTTTTTCATCTATAATTAGTAGAGAGTAACAAAAATTTGGATAAATCGAATGGCTAGAAAATCAACGTTATTAATAACATTAATATTACTCTCTCCTGCAATAGTGTGTGCATTTGGACCTCAGGGAACATATCAGGTGTGCGTTGAAAGAGCTCAATCTGAATATCATTTGGGACCCCCTAATATGGGGGGATTAAGGCAATGGGATTGTGTAGATAGAGGTAATGGATGGGTCATACATACCAGGAGAGCGCGTTAAAAACGCTAATACCTAAGAAAAATATTTTTTTCGATATATATGGTGAAAATTACACTCTTTCAACTCACCTTAAATTATTAAATCTTCAACGCGCAGTTTAATGGCAGCCATTTTAGTCGTCGTAATTGAATCATTGATCGCGCATAGCCTATCAGGTATGCATGCTCAGACTCCACTCCATTTCTTCAAAACCTATCACTTGGACGCTTACTAAGTAAACTCAAGAATACATGCCACATCATGATAAATAATCAATCAATCGACTGGATGATACCCAAAACATCACTTCTACTCACAACTGGCTTCGTGTCTGCTAACTGTTCAAATAGCTTAAAGGCGGATTCAAACTGTGATTTGGTTAAAGAAACTCCCATTTTTTTTAAATAGGCTTTGAAACTTTGTCGTCCTGATTGCCGACCTAATACAATTGATAATTCTTTAATACCTAACGTATCGCGATCAAGAAACTCATACATATCGGTGCATTTAAGTAACCCATCGACATGAATACCTGACTCATGAGAAAACGCATTCTTTCCAACAATCGCTTTATTAGCCTGCACTGCTAACCCACCATGTGTGGCAACCCACTGCGAAAGTGGTATAAGTGCATCCGGCCGTATAGCTGTGTCACAGCCCCAGAATTTTTCTCGTGCCTTTATCGCCATCACGATCTCTTCGAGGGCAGCATTACCTGCTCTTTCACCAATCCCATTAACTGTACACTCTATTTGATCAATAGATGCATCCAAGGCGGCTAATGAATTTGCTGTGGCCATGCC
>DCQA01000019.1:0-28695 GCA_002323325.1 Coxiellaceae bacterium UBA1530
CTATCATGTGATTAGCTCGGGTATTTGCCTGCTCAATGATCGATGCCGCTTCTGCTTTTGCCTCAGTACGCATTGCTTCAGATTGATAGTGAGCTAGCTCGAGCTCTTTAACACCCTGCTCAGCGGCAGACAGACCATCAGCTATTTTTTGTTGGCGCTCTTCCATCGCCTTGATTAAGACAGGCCAAACAAACTTCATGGTGAACCATATAAAGATCGCAAAAGTAATCATTTGGCCTAATATGGTTAAGTTCAAATTCATAGTTGTTTACCCCAAATTGATTAAATTAACCGGCCGCTATCATCATATGAACTTTACTAAGTGCCGGAGTTAATGCGGGCATAAAAACAGCTGGGGAGAACAACATTAAGAAACCCATAACCAAGCCAATCACCGCAAAAGCATCTAACAAGCCAGCCATTAGGAACATGTTTCCCATTAACATTGACTTTAATTCTGGTTGACGTGCAATTCCCTCAAGAAACTTACCACCTAACAAACCAAAACCTATCGCGGTGCCCATTGAAGGTATACCAATCATCAACGCAGCCGCTATAAAAATATTGCCGTATAATCCAACCAGTGTATGTATAATATCCATCATATGCTCCTTGTTTTAATAAAAAATTATTCGATTAGTGGGTTTCGTGCGCCATACTTAAATACACAATTGTCAGCATCATAAAGATGAACGCTTGAATTGTTATAATCAAAATATGAAAGATCGCCCAAATACCACCCGGTATCCACTGTAACCAAAAAGGTATTAAAGCGGCCACTAAAACGAAAATTAATTCACCTGCGAATAAATTACCAAAGAGTCGCAACGCCAAGGACAATGGCTTAGCAACCTCTTCAACTATTCTAAAAAATACATTAACCGGAATCAGATACCAACCGAATGGCTTTGATAAAATTTCTATTAATAAATTCTTAGCACCTTTTGCTTTAAAGTTGTAGTAGATGATCATGGCAAATACGGTTAAGGCTAAGGCGATTGGCAGATTGATATCAGCAGTTGGAACTGCACGGAAATGCGTAATACCAACAACAGCGAAAAGTCGAGGGAGAAGATCAACAGGCAATAAATCCATGAGATTCATCAAAAAGACCCAAAAGAAGATCGTTAAAGCCATTGGGGCAATAACTGGATTTTCCCCATGAAAAACCTGCTTTGTCATGCTATCAACCATCTCAATAGCATACTCAACAAAATTCTGTAGCTTTCCTGGAGTACCCACAACAGCACGACGCGCCACCCAGTAAAATAACCCTAAAATTCCAGCACCCAGCAAAAAAGAAACTAACAGGGTATCGAGGTTAAAAACCCAAAAACTCCCCAGTGAAACATCACCAACTGGATGCTGCCAATTCGTTAAATGGTGCTGGATGTATTCCGTTGAAGTTATTTTTTCTTTACCCATACCCAGAAAACCTACTTTACTTTTGATTTGGAACTAACGACGCCAATATCAAACTCACACTCACCAACGAAACTCCTATGAGCAACGCAATGATATTCAATGAAAAACATACCAGGAAGAATAACGCCATACCAGCACTTAATAACAATTTAAACGCTTCACCTAAATAAAACACTGCCAGGATAGAAGAACTACTCCTCGCTCGCGAGCGTGACAAAAAAACTAAAGCGAATAGTGCGTTAGGTAGCAAAACAGCAATACCCCCCAAGAACACTGAAAGTGCCACAAAGTGACCATAAAATAGCCAGGAAATAATGGTTGCAATGGTCATCACAATCAACTGGGTTGCAATAATGCGCTTAGGCGTTATTGGAAATACACTTCGAGCAGGTGTTTGCTGCAAGTGATGACAATTCGCCGACATATTGTGTAGCCCTTTGATAATTGACGGCGAGTATAAAGGCTTTCAGGGGTTTGTGCAATGGCTAAGCGATTGGTTATACATACAGAGTGGTCAAAAAATTTACTAAAAAAACCACCTTAGATTATCGGCTAGTATTCAATTTAGTCGATAACACAACCATGAATAAATACCTCATATCAGAGCTCTATGCTAAGTGCTCTTCCTCTTCAGCACGCGCCGAATGTTTTTCAAAAAATTCCCCACTACGAAATACAGGCTTGCCCGACTCACACTCACCCATGTAATGCATAACGCGCAGCCCAATGACAAAACCAACGATAAAAACAATAATAAAAAATAAACCTAGCTTCACGACACGCTCCTGACTATTGAATCTTTCCCAAAATTCCATCTAGCTCATCCACACTGTTGTAATGAACCACTAACTGCCCCTTACCTTTAGGCTGATGACGAATCACGACACGTGCGCATAGTCTGTCGGATAAATCATGCTGTAATTTTTTAATGTTTGGGTCCACCTCCACAGGGATGGATGTTTGAGAATCTTTCCCATCAATCAACCCCTTCACCCAAGCTTCAGCCTGCCTTACAGATAACTCACGCGCAATAATCCCTTTTGCAACATCAACTTGCCGACCACCCTCTAGTGATAGCAAAGCTCTTGCGTGCCCCATATCTAACTGACCACCCTCGACCATTGCCTTTACAGCGGGCTCCAGTCTTAACAAACGCACCAAGTTGGTTACTGCAGCGCGAGACTTCCCCACCACATCAGCAACTTCCTGATGGGTTAGAGAAAACTCGTCTAACAAACGATTCAATGCAACAGCCTCTTCCATAGCATTCAAGTCTTCTCGCTGTATGTTCTCAATTAGTGACATCGCTATCGCAGCGTCATCTGCCAACTCTCTGACAATGGCCGGAACCTCTTTCAAACCCGCCAAACGTGCAGCCCTCCAGCGTCGCTCTCCAGCTATGAGCTCGTAACCATGGCTAGTCTTACGCACAACGATTGGCTGTATGACTCCTTGAGAACGAATTGATTGAGCAAGCTCATCCAGCGCGCCAGGGGCAAACTGAGTACGTGGCTGATAGCGTCCCGCAACAACTTGATCAACATCCAACTGACGAAGAGAAGACTGAGTAGCGCTAGCATCGGCCAACTGGTCATTATTTATGCCGACAACACCTCCGTCAACAACAACAGTGGTATCCACCTCTTGCAGCAACTCACCTAAACCTAAGTCACTTAAACCTCGACCTAAACCTCTTTTTTTCTGCATCAGCTCACCCCCTCTGTCATTAACCCTGTCTGATTCGCTTTTACAGGATTCAATTTACGATGACGTCGTAACAATTCACTCGCCAGTGCTAAGTAAGCAATGGCTCCCTGAGAGCGCTTATCATAATGCACTACTGGAATTCCATGACTAGGCGCCTCAGCTAAGCGAACATTCCTTGGAATCACCGTATGATAAACCTGCTTAGAAAAGTGCATTAATAACTGCTCGGACACTTCCGATGTTAATCGATTACGGCCGTCATACATTGTGCGCAACAATCCTTCTATCTTTAACGAGGGATTCACTGCCTTTTTTATTCTATCGATACTCGCCAATAAGCTTGTTAGGCCCTCTAATGCATAATATTCACATTGAATTGGAACTAAAACACTATCAGCAGCCACCAAACCATTGACCGTTAACATATTCAATGACGGAGGACAATCGATAAAAATAAAATCATACTGCCCTTCCAAGGCCTGCAAGGCATTCGCCAATGACTGGTCTCGATTATCAGATCGTAATAAACGCACCTCTGCTACAGTTAAATCGCCATTAGAAGGTAATAAGGCGAAATTCCATCGCGTTTCAACCAACGCTTCTGATGCAGTGCATTCCCCTAATAATACCTCGTTAATTGTATTATCAAGCTGCTGCTTATTGACACCACTACCAACCGTTGCACTTCCTTGAGGGTCTAAATCAACTAACAACACACGCTGCTTCATGAGCGACAACGATGCTGCCAGATTGATTGATGTTGTGGTTTTAGCGACGCCTCCTTTTTGATTTGCCACTGCAATTATTTTAGCCATTATTTTATTCCTATTTGCTCGATGACAACAACATGCCTCTCTGCATGCAAACCAGGCACTGTAATGGGTATAGTTTTATAAGGTAACGAAATAGATTGTAATTCATCTCGTGGATACGCCCCCTTCATCAACACCCACTGCCCCTTATCTTTTAGTAACGGTCGAGTCCATCGCAATAGATTCGACAAAGTACTCACTGCTCGCGCCATAATAACATCAAACATTGGAATATGGGACAACTGCTCCACCCGTGTATGGCGCACCTCCACATTTGACAATCCCAGCTCTTGAGTTGCATGCATTAAAAATCGTGTTTTCTTACTATTACTATCCACCAATACAAATTTTTTTTCACGACAAGCAATGGCTAATGGCACACCCGGAACGCCACCGCCCGTGCCAACGTCCAGGATAAAATCACCGCTCAGATAGGGAATGATAGATAAACTATCCATCAAATGATGCGTCACCATTTTTTGAAAATCACGAATAGCCGTTAAATTATGTGTACGATTCCATTTCTCGAGCAACACTAAATAAGTAATCATCTGCTGCTGTTGCTCTAAACTCAGCAAACAATCCAAATCATCAATACCGCTTACCAACTGCTGACGCATGACGTCGTGTTCTTCAGTCATCTCCACCTACCAATACTCCCCCCAATCTTGATGCACCCTTAAATTTGCCTGCTCAATGATGCCATGCCACTGATTCAATACGGACTCGGACCGCCGATCAGGAAGATGATCCATAATACCCTCATAATCTCGAGCCCAATCTAACACAGCCACTGATAAATTGTGAGTCCGGGCATATACAGAATGCGCATAACGCAAGCGATGTTGCACAAAATTACGATAAACGCTGGCTAGCCATGGCTGATGCCCAACATGACAAAGAGCTTCCATAAATCTCAGGTAACGATCACACCATCCCGACAATGCACCACCATCTTCTCTATGAATTTTTTGCTCGTACTTTAACAGTCGATAAAAAGCTCCAACACAATCAGCCTCCCAAGTGTCATCTGCAGACTCCATTGCCGAACGAATCAACCCAAGCTCCATAGACCGTCGCACCTGCATCAGCTCACTCCAGCCTTGCAATGAGATCGGCGCCACCCAAAAACCCTTGAGCGGCTGGGCCTCTACCCAGCGCTCACCTATTAGTTGATTCAATGCCTCACGCACAGGCGTTCCACCCATATCATAGCGTTGCTTTAATTTCTCAATATTCAACCGTTGCCCAGGGTAAAAACCAGCAGAAACAATATCATCACGCAACAAGCGAACTGCCCGCTCCGTTAATGATAATTGCTCCCCTTGATACATCACTTAACTCCATCACAACATTAAAGACCCTTATAGCGAATCTTTTATACTATAAATCATCGATGATTAAAAATATAGTCGAAAAAAACTTGAATCATCGATGATTAATGAGTATACTATTTTTGAAGTTAAGCAACGGAGTGCTCATGCCATTAATAAGACCCCATACTGTCTGCTCCTATTTGTCGGTTAAAGGAACAGCACACAACGGTTCTTCTTTATTGTCTCGGATGATCACATGCACCTACGCAACTGATAGGTACTGCCAAACTTCATTACCGCGCTGTAATACTAAAATCACACGATCCGATAGCACTGCTAGTAACGAAAATAAACTTTCTGCTCAGCGCACTATTGGCTTTTTAGTAAAGCGCCATTCCAGGGGAGGTTGCAGACTAAACGTATATCCAGGGGAGCCTGACAAATCGTCAGAGCGGGATACGTTCAGCCTACAACCGGCCCCACCTCGAACTTTCGTGGCGAAGGTGGGAGGGAATAGACAGGTTTGCGCAACGACCCACAATCGATAGCAGCACAATGCCACGTCAATGTGCTCTGCAACGACCTGTCTTCCTCTTTCAATCGATTAACCGTAAGCTAAAGACCCTTACTCTCAAATAGAACATCATCAGGAGAGCTTCAATACAATCAAACTCACTCCATCAAGCAAAACAAAAAATCATTGCTTTTGCCTGTTTACTGAACTTTAACGATAGCCAAATAGAAAGCATCCAAATTTTACTTAACTCTGCAGAAAAGATCAGCGATCTGACAGAGCACGTACAAGGGTTATTTAGGGTAAACCCAGAGGAACAACAAGACTTACTGAAAGACTTCCAACAATTTTATGTACCAGGTCTCAAACGTAGAATCACACTTAGTCTATTTGGAGAAAGAAGAACCCCGCAACAGCTTCTAATCGACGCAATCACGCACCCTGGCTGCGCAACCGATCTTGCGATACACGCTATGCTGGAAAAAGCTCCTTGACAAGAATCCTACACACCGTAAACAATTGTTAAGCCTTAACAACTTGTGGTCGAGCGTACTTCTTCAAGAAAACTAACAACAATGAAATAGCAGCAGGGGTAACCCCGGGAACACGTGATGCTTGACCAATCGTATCAGGTCGCACACGCTCAAGAGCTTGACGAACCTCTGTGGATAGCCCCGTTACAACATCATAACTAAAATCTTCAGGTATCACTGTCGATTCCATCTGACGCATACGATCAATGTCGACTTGCTGACGCTTAATGTATCCAGCATATTTCACTTGTATCTCAACTTGCTGAGCAACATTATCCACCGCTAAATGACCTCTAAATGCCTCTAACTGATAAAGCTTCTGGATTGACACCTCCGGCCGCCTCAATAAGTCTAAACCATTGTATTCACGCTCTAGTGACACACCAAACAGCTGCTTGAACTGATTAGCACTGATCGACCCAGGCTGTACCCATGTTTTCTCTAAAAAACACAGGACGCCTTTTACCGTTGACTCTTTTTGACAAAACTGCTCCCAATAATCAGAAGACAAGCAACCCATCTTAAACGCTACAGGTGATAGACGACTGTCTGCATTATCTTCTCTTAGCAATAATCGACATTCAGCGCGAGAAGTAAACATTCGGTATGGCTCCTGAGTGCCCTGAGTAACCAAATCATCGACCAAAACACCTAAATACGCTTCATCTCGTCGTGGGTACCAAGCATCAGCTCCTCGAACATGCAGAACAGCATTGATCCCTGCCAACAAACCTTGCGCAGCAGCTTCTTCATAACCCGTTGTGCCATTAATTTGACCTGCAAAAAAGAGCCCAGAAACCAACTGAGTCTCTAATGTGTGCTTTAAATCACGTGGATCAAAGAAATCATACTCTATCGCATACCCTGGCCGGGTAATATGGCACTGTTCCAAACCGACTATCGTTCGCAACATAGCTTGTTGCGCGGCAAAGGGCAGGCTTGTTGAAATACCGTTAGGATAAACTTCGTAAGTGTCTAAACCTTCGGGCTCTAAAAAAATCTGATGCGCTGAGCGTTCAGCAAACCGCACGACTTTATCTTCGATCGATGGACAATATCGCGGGCCCACACCTTCGATCTTTCCAGAATACATGGCTGACTGATGCAATGACTGACGAATAACCTCATGGGTAGACTCGTTTGTGTGCGTTATATAACAAGACACTTGCCTGGGATGATCACTCAAATCACCCCAGTAAGACATTACAGGTAGAGGGGAATCACCTGGCTGCTCTTGCAACTGAGAAAAATCAATCGTTCGACTATCAATCCTTGGCGGAGTACCGGTCTTTAATCGTGCCACACGAAAAGGTAATTGCCTTAAACGCTCTGCTAACGCAACGGAAGGGGCATCACCCATACGGCCGCCAGACTGCTGTTTTTGCCCAACATGAATCTGCCCAGCAAGAAACGTTCCAACCGTTAACACCACAGTTTTTGCTCTGAAAGTCAAACCCATCTGTGTCACAACACCACACACCCGGTCCTGCTCAATGATTAAGTCATCGACAGCTTGTTGAAATAACTGAAGGTTAGGTTGTTGCTCTAGTGCTTTACGTACATAAGCTTTATAAAGAGCACGATCGGCTTGAGCACGAGTTGCACGCACCGCGGCCCCCTTGCGAGCGTTTAATACACGAAACTGAATACCTGCATGATCGGCAGCGCGAGCCATGATACCACCCATAGCATCGATTTCTTTGACTAGATGACTTTTACCGATACCACCAATTGCTGGATTACAAGACATTTGCCCAAGAGTTTCGATATTGTGGGTCAACAATAAAGTGCGCGCCCCCATTCGAGCGGAGACCAAAGCTGCCTCAGTACCGGCATGACCGCCCCCAACCACGATAACGTCCCACAAAGAAAGCTGACTATCCACACAAAACCCCGATAAATGATAAAAAAAAGAACAGGGATTCTAGCACGGCTTTTTCGTCAAAGACAAGGCAATATAATAGCTACCAAACACGCCACCAAGGTCGTTTAGGCAAAGTTGAAGAGCAGCGCACCAGCGCATCATGATACATGGTCTGCTGTTCACCTACCTTATGGGCCACATTCAACAACCAGGGATTATTTTGGTAGCGACCCGCGCGATAGCCCCCTGGCCCCAAATAGTAAGCCATATACATCGATGCAGCATCAGACTTTGGAATCTTTAACTGATGATGCAACTTATCAACATACCAACCCACGAAATCTACTGAGTTAGAAAAACTACTACGCCTAGCGCTACGCTGCTGAGTACTCGATAGATACTCTTGCCACGTTCCGTCAACCGCTTGAGCATACCCTTCCGCAGAAGTTGGCCTTAACCAAGGGATAAACCCCAAAAGGCGCTCGGCATGTGGCTTTACAGCGGCTCGAAAATGTGACTCCCGATGAATGATAGCCATTTGAACACTAATAGGGACACCCCAGCGTTTTTGAGCCTCTTGAGCAGACCAGTACCAGGCAGGGTGCTCCTTGAACATCTTACATAAGTTATTTTGATGAACTGGAGCCCTCATCGAAATAATAGAATACCAACCGATCACAATAATAGGTAACGCAACAATCAATGTCTTCAAGACTAATGAGTGACGCATTACACCACTTCACTCTGACATTCCAATAACTTAATTTGGCAATTAGGCATTTTGACCCGCTCTATCAGAAAAACTACGACAATGTGTTTCTTTCAAGAAACAAGTGACTAACAGCGATAATAAAAAAGCAATCGGCATCATCATGAAAGCATGATGAAAATCAGACACACTGTACCATGGGACACCATCGACCATCTTCTGAGACCAATGCTGATTCAATAGGTAGGTAAACATGGGAATCAAAAAACCGCCTGACATGATTAAAAATGAGGCAACCGCATTGGCTGACCCCGTCAACTGCTCCGAATTACTCTCGGCCACTAAAGGATATGCAATCGTCTGTGAACTAATAAATAACCCTAACAGAAAAAACAATGCGAGCTGAGTTAAAAAAGTCGCCTCAGGCGCACTCATCATTATGACAATAACAATTAAAGATAATAAGGCACCTACCACCATAGGGAATTTACGCTTTTGAATTTTGTCAGACCACCAGCCAAATAAAGGGCAACCAATAATTAACCCAATGAATAGTCCCTCGCTGACCAAAGAAGCACTTCGCAAACTGAGATGTGACACTTCTTGCAAATACATATCAGCTGATGACGCCCCCAAAAGAAACACTGGCAAATTAATTAGAGAGGCATAGAGACCAGCAAACCAATTCTGAGGGTTTTTCATGACGGTCAATAAGACCGTGAAAAAAGCGCTTAAGTTAAAACGCTCGGCAAAAGAAGAGGGGTGTTGCCCTGCTGGATAATCCTTTAAAAAACAGAACATAAATACGAAGAACACTGCGCCAACTGCGGCATCTATCATGATCGTCTTCACAAATCCAAAGTGTAAAACCAACTCAGACACAGGTGTTTGCGCCACCATGCCCCCTACCATCGCAAAAGTAATCGCCAAGCCGACAACAAAAGCCATTTTGGTTGGGGGAAACCATCGCGAAGCCACTCTGACAACACCTAGCAAACAAAAAGCCCCTGTTAAGCCACTCACAAATCGAGCAAGAGCTGCCTGAGTCACCGTTTGGGAGAACCCAAATAATACTGTAGCAATAACCAGCAAAAACATAGATAGCAACAACACTCGACGGGTAGAGAAATGGTCTAGAATGACCCCAGCTGGAAATAATAATAATACGTTACCGTAAAAATAACTCACTGCTATCAGTGAAAAGCCCTGAATATCTGTCTGAAAATATTGATAAATAACGTCACTCAACGAGTTCAACATATTGACTTGTATAAAGACAAAGAAAAAGAAAACAGCAGCCGCTGAAACCACACACCATGGCTGAATTACGTCCCAAACTGACCGTTTATCACTCATGATGCTCTCCTCTGACTATTAAAAACAGTGCGCGATTATACGGCAAGCTAAGAATAAAATACAATCAAAAAGCCCAGTAAACTGGCTTTATCTTACAACAGCATCAGCCATCAATGACGAATTGCTTTGGGGCTTTGCCTCGCCAGAATAAAAGTGTTTGCGGCATGTTGAGACATAACTTTCATTACCACCTATTGCAACTTGCTCACCTTCCCTCATGACCTCTCCCTCAGCATTCAAACGCAAAATCATGGTCGCCTTACTACCACAATGACAAATGGTTTTAAGCTCAATAAGCTCATCGGCCCATGCTAGTAAATACTGACTTCCTGGAAATGCTTCACCCTGAAAATCTGTACGAATACCGTAAGCAAGGACAGGCAAGCAACAATGATCAACAACTTGTCCCAATTGACGAACGTGCTCTTTGGTTAAAAATTGAGCTTCATCAACAAGAATGCATTTAATGTTATCATTAGAACGAACACGCAGAGCGACGTCCTCGAATATGTTTAATGTGGGCGTAATGAGCAGTGCATCGGATTGTATCCCTAGGCGAGAAGTCACTTTACCTTCACCGAAACGATTATCTAGCTCAGGCGCGTAGATAAGCGTTTCCATCCCCCTCTCTTGATAGTTGTGACTGGACTGTAACAATGTTGTGCTTTTACCCGCATTCATTGCTGAATAGTAAAAATGTAACTTTGCCAAATGAATAGCCTCTTACCCATTAAAAATGTTTTGTATGATAAATCAATCTGTCACAGATTAAAATCTGAAAATCTGCAAGCCTGATATTGATTGGCAATCCAACCCGGCCATTGGTAGTATATCGAGTCCAAATTAGGAGCTTCACATGCTAAGTAATTACCTATTCGCAGCCGCTCTTCTACTACCGCTATCCGGTGTAGGGGCACCCACCACACCTTCAGAGAAGCTAATAACTCCGCCCCCGCATGCTGACACAATCACGATGCAGTGCCCTCAGCCGAATCAACTGACCTTGGATACTGATAGTAAAATCTGGTCCGCCCCCAATGGTTTTAAAAGTTCTAACACCTCTTTTATAAAAACAATTACCTCCTTTGATGGGGCACAATGGAGCGGTGCAGGGTTAGGACAAGTATTTTGTGTCTACTCCAGTAAGAAAAAGTTATCTTTTCCAGTGGTCATTTTTTATAACACTATGACTCTCGAGCCTCAAGCATCGGAAGAACAATCCTGGGTTAAGAAGCAAGGTTACTACGACTGCATCTCACATAACCCAAGTATGTGTACCTTTCTTGTAAGAAAAAAACCTGCCCAAGAAACTTTTGCCGATCAATTTAACAGTATCAAACCTGGCTCTGTAGAAACTGACGATTCATCTACTGGTGACTAACACTTCTCACATCGCCTTACACTAGGGAAATATTTCATGCATCACATTCAGCTTCTTCGCTTTTTAAGTGGGATAATAACCGCTCTTCTTTTTTTGATTGTCTATATCACCTTATCGATTACCATGGTGATTTGTTTTGGTATCGTTCAGCTTATTCCATTCAGAAAAACACGCTCGTATACCCAACACTTGTGTATGTTTCTTTTTCCCTTTTCTTGGAGATGCCTGTACGTCATTTGCCGAGCTTTCAAGCTTTGGCGCTGGCACCCACCCCAACAAGCTCAACTCAAACCAAATGGCTGGTATCTCGTTATTGCCAACCACTCTTCATGGCTGGACATTCTCATTGCCGGCATCTTCTTTAGTTTCAAAATTCCAGCTTTAAAGTTTTTTCTTAAGAAAGAATTACGCTGGGGCCTTCCAATTTCAGGAATAGCATGCCACCTCGCAGGATTCCCTTTTCTTGATCGCAAGCAAACTAAACGTTCGAAGAATAAACGCTTGAGAGAGAAAACACCAAAGGATATTCAAACAGCACAAAATACATGCCATAAATTATTGGAGAATCCCTCTACTCTCATTATCTTCCCGGAAGGAACACGCTTTTCCAGCGACAAACAGCAACTCCAAAAATCACCTTATTCTCGATTACTCAAACCAAAGTCAACTGGAATAGGAACCATTATCAATGAAATGCACACTAAGCTAGACGGCATCATTGATCTGACTTTAGACTACACACCTGAAAAAGTCTCTGTGTGGGGGTTTCTTTGTGGAAAACTAAAATATATCAATATCAGCTACCGCGTTATTCCCATAACATCAGAATTATTAGGAGAATATAGCACCGATCGAGAATACCGACGCCGCCTTCAAGCCTGGCTAAATGAAGTATGGGTGAAAAAAGACGCTACACTAAAAGGCTGGCGTAATGAGTAAAACCACACTACGACTGGCAACACGTTCAAGCCCACTTGCAATGGTTCAAGCCAATACAATTAAACAACAACTGCAAGTATCTCATCCAAACCTGATTATTAATCTCATTCCCATAACAACTCAGGGAGACCAAAACCAACAAACCTCTTTACAAGACATTGGTGGGAAGTCACTTTTTGTTAAAGCTTTACAAGAAGCATTGCTCAAAGACGAGGCTGATTTTGCTGTGCACTGTGTTAAGGACATGTCTGTCCTACCCTGTGATGGATTAGTTCTCACCGCAGTTGGTCAGCGTGCTCCTGCTCATGATGTTTTGGTCAGTGCCGAATACGCCTCATTAGAGGCCCTCCCGTCAAATGCAGTTATTGGAACCGCCAGCCCAAGACGACATTGTCAAATCAAAGCCTTCAGGCCGTATTGTGATGTTAAACTCTGTCGAGGAAATATCAACACACGCTTAAACCGTCTACTTTCTGGTGAATATGATGCCATTATATTGGCACATGCTGGTCTGATTCGTCTTGACATTAAAGAGCCCAACATCGTACCTCTTCCACTTGAATCTTTTATTCCTGCTATTGGACAAGGCGCACTTGGCATAGAGTGCAGAGAAAACGACTTGCGTACTCAAGCTTTATTGTCTCATTTAGATCATCCTGACACTAGACTATGCATTCAAGCAGAGAGAGAAATTAATGTTTTGCTTCAAGGTGACTGCCATACGCCTATTGGCGCTCACGCAACTTTGGATGATGGTAAATTAAACCTCAGCGCGATGATAGGTGACCTTGAGAGCGATACTCTTTTGAGAGTCAACATAAAAGGGCCTTGTGATCAAGCGACACAACTAGCGCGCGACCTAGCCAACCAACTCATTGATCAAGGGGCTCTAAAGCTTATTAACCAACATCAACAAAAAAATAAAAAAGGATAATTAACGTGTTTCATATTCATTGCTATGTTCCAAAGTCTCATTTACATCAAGTTAAAGATGCGCTATTTGAAGCTGGTGCTGCTCGTTTAGGCCACTACAGTCAATGCTGTTGGGAAACAAAAGGAACGGGGCAGTTTTGTCCGAATGACTCGGCACAATCGTTTACTGTAAAGGCTGATACAGTAACTACTATTGAAGAATATAAAATTGAACTTGTTTGCCAGACAGACAAAATAGATGCTGCCAGAAAAGCGCTTATTGAATCGCATCCTTATGAAACACCCGCATATGGAATATTACCCATCAGTACTTAAATTATGCGAAACACTTCATCATTAAAAAACACTACGATTATTAACTCACGGCCTAAACATCAAGCTAGAGCCCTTACCAAGGTTCTTGAATCATTAGGAGCTAGAGTTATTGAATTGCCTGTCATCGGAATCAAACACGAGGATAAAACAATCCTTGATAAAAAAATTTCACGACTCAAACAACCAGATTATTTAATTTTTGTCAGTGCCAATGCCGTGCACTCACTCATTCCCTATTATCATCCTCCAAAGGACGCACACGTTATTGCCATTGGTACTGGAACAGCCCAGGCCCTAGCGCAATATAACATTACGACTGATACTCTACCGCACCACTTTAGTAGTCATGGTATATTAGAATTACCGATACTTAGCAATCTAGATAATCAACATGTTGTTATCAGCTGTGGGGCTAACTCTAATGTGCTTCTTCAGAATCAGCTAGAACAAAGAGGAGCATCTGTACAATGCATTGAAAGTTATTATCGTTTTGCCACTACCCCCCTTTCAAGAATCGCACAAGAAAAAATTCAAAATACACACATTGATGTCATTATTATTACTAGCCAAGCCTCGCTCAAACAACTACCAAAACAATTCTCTTTACTTGGAGAAAAATGGATTAAAGAGAAACAATTACTGGTACTTACTGAAGAACAAGCTCAACAGGCTCGTAAAGTAGGATTTATCCCTCTCCCTTGGGTCGCAGGCCAAGCTGACGAAAAGTCCATTGTGGATTGCCTCTTAAATCATATCAACTTCGCTCGTTAGACAAGCCTAATATTCATGTTAAACTAGCGCAAAAAAGCAGGAGCTCTCTCTTATGAATCAGCCCAAAAAGATCATTAACCCCTATAGCAAATACATCACCGCCAGTAAAATTAGCCTCGTGGTTGCTCTTCTTACACTCATGATTGTTATTATTGCCGTATTAATGACTGAGTACTCGCTTAAGCACACTCAGAAATTACAACTACAACTGCTACAACAGTCATCGACACTCAGTGAGACAAATACATCAAACCAAGCCAATATCCATCAACTAATCATTAAAAATAAACAACTCAATAAGAAACTCCAATCTGTCAGTGCTCTTATTCATCAACAAAATCAACTACCACAACATCACCTTATAGAGCAGGCACAACGTCAACTTCACTTAGCCCAACTACAACTCTCAACACAGATCAATTCTTCTTACTCCATTGATTTGTTACAAGATGCTAAACACTCATTACTATTGCTTCCTCAGGTAGAACAACAAAAACCATATTTATCGTCTATTTCAAGACTCATAAAACAACTTAGTAATGCTAAAGACATTGATATCGAATCTTGTCTCGACACCATACAATTACTAAGATCACGGATTTTAAAGCTATCCTTCACACCTGATCGGGCCGTTCAATCCACCGCATCAACTAGAGATTCCAATAAACCACTCTCAACCTGGGAAACTGAAAAAAATGATTTAAACCATTGGCTACATCAGCTCTTCACGATTCGTTATCACAAGATACCTATAGCACCTTTGAAGGACAATGCACAATCCGTCGAATACAAACAATACCTTTTACTAAAACTATCTGAGGTTGAATGGTCTCTATTCAACAACAACCCAACTTTGTACAAACATTCTCTTGAGGCCATCACTAAGGAAATACAGAGCATCATTATTAATCCTGCAGATAAAAAAGTCATTCTTGAGAAAATTTCAACTTTACAAAATGTAACCTTTGGATTTCCAAGAAAACAAGTCATTCAAAGCATAGAAGCCATTATCACGGACTTATCGAAAATCACCTTCTCTTCTCAACCACTACAAGGCTCACCAGCCACCGAAGTAAATGCAAAACAAGTCGAGAAAAAGAGCACATCCATTGACCGTCCTGCGATGAATCAATCTAAACGTGTGGAGATTTAACGCATATGAAAAAGCTTCTCTTAGGATTTATATTATTAATTATAGCCATTGGATTAGGCTACTCTATTCAACAGGATCCAGGTTACCTTATTATTTATTATCATCACTGGAGCCTATCAACTAGCCTATGGACAGCGATTATCTCATTGTTAATTATCCTAGTATTATTGCATTATGCTTTTAAGCTGATACATCACTTTTTTTCAATCCATCGTCATTTAGGGCAATGGTCGCATACCAGAAAACATAAAAAAGCATTAAATCAGTTTGATAAAGGTGTTGGTCATATCATGATGCTTGAATGGAAAAGTGCTATCTCTACTTTTAAACATTCAATCGAGCACAGCCCTGCCCCTTTGATCAATGCATATTTCTTGGTTTTTGCTAGTAGCCACATGGGTGATCAGGCTCTGACAGACAGTATTCTTAAAGACACCTCAAAGCTGTCTGACATATACCTACTCCCCTTACAATTATTGAAGGTGCAGATTCAGATAAAAAATCATCAATGGCATGACGCTTTGAATACATTAGATTATTTGTTCCAAAAAAACCCTAAAAATCCTGCGATTCTATCGCAATACAAACCGGTATTAATGCATTTGGAAAAATGGGACCGTCTCGAACAATTACTACCAGCTATCCAAAAATCCTCTCAGTTTTCAAAAAAAACTATCGAGCAGCTTTACAATACTGCTTATAGCTCTCAGATCGCCTCTTTCAACACGTCTTCTGATGATACACTGCAAATGATTAATGACTATTGGAAAAAAATACCGAAATCTTCGCAAAAAAACCCTGATGTTTTTCATGCGTACGTCAAACAACTTATAAAATGCAAGCAAGATGATAAAGCCTCTGAATTAATTGAAGATTTTTTATCTAACAATTGGCAGTCTTCGCTCACCAACACGTACGGACAAATCGTTACACAAAACACACATCAACGTATTCTTACCGCGGAAAAATGGCTTTCCAAATATCCCGGAGATGCAACCTTATTATTGTGCTTGGGTCGTCTCTATTGCCAAGAAAAAATATGGGCTAGTGCACACAAGTACCTTCAAGAAAGTCTTCAACTGCACCCTCAAAAGGAAACACTTCGTGAACTATCACTAGTTGCAGAATTAACTGGCAAACACCAAGAGGCTCTCAACTACCTAAAAAAATCTATAGAAATCAATGAGTAACTATGTCTTGCCATATTGACGGCTAGAGTTTGCTATAATATAAGCAAGCTCTTAAATCAAAAGGTTCATGGGTATGAAATTTTTGCAATCCGGTGAAGGCTCCCAGTCACAATGGTTTAATCTCATTCTCAATGCTCAGTCTCAAACCGGCTACGAATTGGGGCATGATTTAAAAAAATACTTAATGCTCACCTTGGAGCACTACACTACCGAATTAACATTACCGAGTAGTATCATAGCAGTAAAGTACATGGAGGCCTTGAGCTTGACAGGAACCAAGCAGTCTCTCGAACTCAGAGACATTGGCGACCAGTGTTTATTGATTTCAGGGTTATTTCCAGAACGCTTACTTAAAAAAAACATTTCTCTCGACTATACCATCGCCATCGGAAAGCAATCCTATTCGCAACTAGCGTCTCATAAAAATAATCACCCTTGGGATGCAAATCTCTTCTTAGACCTGCATCAACATTTTATGGGATTAGTAGACATCCTGCACTTTATGAGAACGAGCACGAACTTTAATCCGCCATAACCATCATTTCAGAATAACGATAACCTGCCCCATGAACTGTTTGAATTTGACGATCTAATTTAAATGGCTTCAATACACGCCTTAAACGACGAATATGCACATCAACAGTACGCTCTTCAACTGACGAATCCTCACCCCAAATCGCATTTAATAGATCTTTTCTGGAAAAAATACTATTTGGGTGAAGAAAAAAATACCTAAATAAATCGAATTCAATTTTAGATAATCGGATTGTTGTATCACCGATACAAAATGATAATTTCTCTGCACTAAAAACAATATCTAGTCCACTTAAATCTTCTGGCAATCCTTCCCCTAACATTTGATGCAAACAACGTCGAATCATTGCAATCAAATCTCTGGGTGAAAACGGACGACTAATCTGAAAACTAATTGGCAATTGCTGATAGTAAGCTAGCGCATCTAGTGGTAAATTTTCAGGAATCACTAACAATAAATGTAATGAAGAACCAAAGTCCCCTTGAGAGATTTTAGACAGTAACTTTTCCATAACTGTGATGTCCCAACTGGCATCTAGTATCACCAAATCAAACGTCTGGTCGCTCAAAACAATACAAGTGTCTTCTAGCTGTGAAGTCTCCTCGACTTTATAACCCTCTATTTCCAGCAAGTAACGTAACATAGTCCTAGCTGATTTATCCTGATTGGATATCAATACTTTTTCTTTCACGAATACTTTTTTCCCATTTTATTATTCAGTCTACTTACTAGCTCAATGTAGTAAGTAAGGTCATACTGACTAGCTACCTTTCATGGCATCAAAAAACTCATCATTTTTCTTTGTGAGCTTCATCTTATCAATTAAAAATACCGTGGCTTCTAGCTCATCCATAGGGTGCAATATTTTTCTGAGAATCCACATTTTTTTCAGTTCGTCGGGTTTAGTAATCAGCTCTTCTCGGCGTGTTCCTGACTTATTAATATTGATTGAGGGGAAGACTCGCCTTTCAGCAATTCGGCGATCTAAATGCAACTCCATATTACCCGTACCTTTAAATTCTTCAAAGATAACATCATCCATTTTAGAGCCTGTTTCTACTAAGGCAGTAGCAATAATCGTCAAACTACCACCCTCTTCTATATTTCTAGCTGCTCCAAAAAAACGCTTTGGGCGCTGTAATGCATTGGCATCAACACCACCTGTTAACACCTTTCCAGATGCTGGACTCACTGTGTTGTAAGCGCGAGCTAACCGAGTAATGGAGTCAAGGAGAATAACGACGTCCTTTTTATGCTCAACCATTCGCCTAGCTTTCTCAATAGCCATCTCTGCGACTTGCACGTGGCGAGTAGCAGGCTCATCAAAGGTTGATGCTAGCACTTCTCCTTGTACCGAGCGACGCATTTCAGTAACTTCCTCTGGACGCTCGTCGATTAAAAGTACTATCAATTCACACTCTGCATGATTCGCTTCGATAGAATGTGCGATGTTAGTCAACATCATGGTTTTACCAGCTTTCGGTGGTGATACAATAATACCTCGCTGCCCTTTACCAATGGGTGCTGCTAAATCGATGGCTCTTGCTGTGACATCTTCAGTACTCCCATTACCCACTTGCATAGTTAATCGATTGTTAGGGTGAATCGGTGTCAAATTTTCAAACGGAATTTTATTTTTAGACTTTGCTGGCACTTCGTTATTGATAGACTCTAATTCAAGTAATGCAAAGTATCGTTCATTCTGTTTAGGCGGTCGTATTTTCCCAAACAGCGTATCACCTTTTCTAAGAAAGAAACGACGTATCTGACTAGGTGATACGTAAATATCATCTGGACCAGCCAAATAAGAACAGCTTGCTGAACGTAAGAAACCAAAACCATCTGGTAGAATTTCTAAAACACCACCACCGTAAATATCTTCGCCTTTCTTGGCCTGTGCTTTCAAAATATCGAAAATAACGTCTTGAATGCGCTTATTTGCAGAGTTATCTAAACCAAACTCTTTTGCTATATCAAGAATATCTGTCGGTTTTTTTTCTTTTAATTCAGTAAGATTCATAATGACCTTTTATTTAATGACTGCGCACCGCGCATAAGAATTTATGTGGGAATTGGGATACTGTAAATACGGTAAGACATACCAATGAATATTTTATGGAGCAATCATATCGAGTTGGAGACAAAAAATCAACCAAGGTCTTTTGCTAACTCGTCGCTGGAGAAATTGATCGCTCCTTTGAAACTTAAAGATGCTTTTCGATAAGCGCCGACAAATCGCTCTTACTCGCCAACCCAACATGCGTAGCTACAGACTCACCAGCGTTAAATATTAAAAGCGTAGGAATTCCTCGAACGCCAAACTGTGCAGCTGTATCAGGTTCACTATCCACATTCATCTTCAGTATTACCAATTTTTCAGCGTACTGGATCGCCAACTCTTCTAAAATTGGAGTAATCATCTTACAAGGACCACACCACGGCGCCCAAAAATCCACTAGAACTGGCAGCTTAGATTCCAAAACACTGCTTGCAAACTCAGCATCAGTGATGTCTTTTATCTTTTCGCTCATCCTTTTCCCTTATAAAGTTATCAAACTCAGCCAATACTAATGCAAAGCTACATCTATGGCTAGCTTTGTTCGTTAATGTGCGTGCATGGATGCACCCCAGGCTAACCATGGCGTAATGATCAAAATTTTAATGATTTGAATCCCTACCAGCACGATAATTGGTGAAAAATCAAAACCTGACATTGTAGGCACTCTTTTTTGAATCAACCGTAACCCAGGCTCAACAATTGCTTGGAAAACTGTACCGACAGGGTGACTCCTAACATCAAGAAACCAGCTCATTATTGCTACAGCAACTATCAATACAAGATAAACATTCAATATTTTCTGAATACTAAAACCGACACTAAGAATAAAAATCCCCATCCAAGATAATGCCTCTAACCCTGACACCAAAAACATACTCAACAAGACTAAATATTGTAAGGCAATTAGCCAGAAAATAATCACGCCATCAAACCCACCAATGGCTGGAACGTATCGACGAAATGGCATAATAACTGGATCTGTAAACTTAATTGTGAGCTGAGAAAGTGGATTATACCAACTGACACGAAATTTCTGCATCAACAATCGAAGAATCAAGAGATATAAATACGTTGAAATTACGAAATTAAATAGAAAAACACATGCATTTATTAACGGTTGCATTTTTTGAACACCTCTTTAATCATTTTCTCTAAATTACTCAATGTTACCGTTCACCAAAGATAGCTTGCCCGACTCGAATCATGGTACTACCATGCTCAACCGCTAATTCATAGTCCTGTGACATACCCATGGATAAAACGTCTAACAACACTCCTTTCTCCACCCAGTATGCTTTCAAATCAACCATCGTTCTAAATAACGAAGCAAGCCCTGAGCCATTGGCTGTTTTTGGGGGAATAAACATCAAGCCGCGCAGATTTAACATAGGCTGAGCTTCAACGCTCTTGATCAATTTTGGTACTTCACTTAAGGACACACCAGACTTTTGTGACTCTCCACATAAGTTAACTTGAATGCAGATATTCAAAGGTGAATCACTTAGCTCCCTACCCTTTGCTAATAATGCCACAACCTTCTCACTAGAAACAGAATGAACCCAAGAAAAGTTTTTTGCAATTAACTGACATTTATTCGATTGCACCTGCCCTATAAAGTGCCAACAAATCAAATCATCATTAAGCTCAATCTGCTTGTTTAATGCTTCTTGCAAATAACTTTCACCGATGTGATTTATACCTGCACTAACAACCTCTTGTATTGCTGATGTCGATTGTTTTTTCGTAACCGCAACGATAGTGACATCATTTAGATCCCGCCCAGACTGTTTCAGCAAAACCCTTAGCCGCCCAGTTATATCAATGACCTTTGATTCAATGCTCACAATAGTTTCTCCTGAGGTATCATAGGCTTTTTCATGAGGAACACTATCAGACACCCAGAGCCTCTTAAAGTTATTTTTCAAATTAGCCTTTCTAATAGAACCCTCAAACGCATACAAAACTCGGCTTAGATCAGTCACTAATGTGAAATAGAATATACGATAAACACCCCACAGACTTTCGTCTCTAACAAAAACTCTATACTATTACTCGAATTTCTATTCAGCCGTTACCTTATAATCATGAATATTCACTGCCTACGACATTGCTTACTAGTAGCTACACCCAGCCTTAAGGACCCGCTTTTCTCTCATTCAGTCATTTACCTTTTCTCACACTCTCAATCAGGAGCCGAGGGTTTTGTTATTAATAAGATGCTCCCCATCTCTAATCGTGCTTTATTTAAACACCTTAGGCTCAATATGCCAGTTTTTGATTGCCCTATTTTCATAGGGGGGCCCCTAAAAAAGCAACAGTTATACATGATTGAACCTAGACCACCACACACCAAATCCTCATCATCACCGATTGAAATTAGCTCAAAAAAAGATCGCCTGGTAAAACGTCTCGCCAATTCAACGTCAACCAGACTCCTTTTAACACTCGGCTACGCCAGCTGGAAGGGGCAGCAACTAGAGGATGAAATATCGAAAAATAAGTGGTTGATTGCACCTTATGACTCATCGATTCTTTTCGATACTGCACCACAAGAAAAATACTCAAAAGCTATCGCACTACTAGGTATTGAATCACACCAGCTTACAGAGGTCGCCGGCCATGCCTAACCAACTACAGGAAAAAACAGTTCTTGCATTTGACTTTGGTCTTCGCAGAATTGGGGTTGCTATTGGTCAGACTATTACAAAAGACGCTCGTCCGTTAACTGTGCTTCAAGTAACAGATGGTATTCCCAAATGGGAAGAAATCGAATCATTAATATCAACTTGGTGTGTGACACAACTGGTTGTCGGCCTTCCGTTCAATGTAGATGGTACCGAACAAGAAATCACCTTGGCTGCAAGAAAATTTTCCCGTCGCTTACACGCAAAATTTCATCTCCCCGTTGCTCTTATTGACGAACGTTATACCACAAAAGCAGCAAAAAGTAGCTCGGCTTATCAATCCAATAAAAATCCTGCAATCGACAGCCATGCTGCGGTTATCATATTAGACTCATGGTTTCGTGAAAATACGTAGCTTGACTACACACCTTCAACTTATCACAATACATTTAAATTAATTTTAGCTTTTTATTACTTGAACGTTAAAATGGATGCAACATGTTTAAAAAAGAAGCGTACGTCTCACTAGGACACTTACTTACCATCAATAGCTTGAATCAACATCAAATTATTCAACTGATTGAGCGCGCAAAATATTTTGAACAACCAGGAAGTGCTTCCTATTTAGCCAATGCTACGTCAAAAATAATTACTAACCTTTTCTTTGAGCCAAGCACTCGCACTCAATATGCCTTTGAGATCGCTGCCTACAAACTTCATGTCAAAACGATAACTCCCAATATCCCAAATCTATCGACTCTTAAAGGTGAATCACTGTTAGATACTATTCACAACTTAGAGGTAATGGGCTCATCACTTTTTATCATCAGACATCCGATCAACCACACGCCAGAGTTTATTGCCTCAGAACTACTGTCCGAAGCAAAAGTACTTAATGCTGGGGATGGAACACACCAACACCCATCTCAATGCCTCACAGATCTGATGACTATTTCATACCACTTTCCCGACTTTGAAAAACTATCGGTTGCTATCATGGGTGATACTTTTCATTCGCGTGTTGCTGAGTCGCTGACTGCAGGTCTAACCACTATGGGTACCACAGATATACGCTACGTATGCCCGCCTCCACTGGTTCCAGAAAACCCACAGCTAAATTCACATGTCAAACTATTGTCAATAGAGGAAGGTTTAGACAATGTGGATATTGTTGTTTGCTTGCGTGTTCAAAAAGAACGCATTGACAGCACAAACAATATCCCTGATCAAGCCGCTTACTTCAAAGACTTTGCTTTAACCAAAGATCGTCTCGGTTTAGCTAGCCCTTGCGCTATTGTCATGCATCCTGGCCCTATTAATCGCGGCTTTGAAATTGATTCCGAGGTTGCAGACGGTGATCAATCCGTTATCCTCCAACAGGCTCAGAATAGTATTCCTATGAGAATGGCAATCCTTGAGGCATTACTCAGCTAATATTCTTTCTCTGTAATAACTAGACCATTCAACTAATCTTAAGTACAATCACCAAAGTTGCGAGTTCATTTTCCTATCTATCATTCTAGCGAAGAAAGATAATTTGTTCGTCAGGAACACTGCATGGTGATCATTCATTGCGCAGCTCTTGTCATCAAATGATAATGCTCATTTTTTTTATAGATAACCACAGAACATAGGTATAAAATGATTTTGAGTTTTTTTCAGGGATGGATATGTCAGTAGCAGTGCCAGATGTTGCATCACTTTGGAGTGCGTGTTTAGAAGATCTATATAAAAGGGTTGATAACGAAAACACCTTTAACAAATGGATCAAGCCTTTACAAGCTGACCTAATTGACCAGTCACTTATTCTTTTCGCCCCAAATCAATTTGTGATTAGCTGGGTTGATGATAATTTTCTATCTGCCATACATGATGCATTGAACACTATTTGCCAACATCAAGGCATCCCCACTCCGAGCATCAAACTGCAAATAGGCTCTACCAAAACACCTCCGCCCGCTATTCACCAGAAGAAAACTGCGCCACGAAATCAATCATCGACTCAAGCATCATCTCAATCGACCGCTCATACTAGTCACCTTAATCCGAACTTTATATTTGATAACTTCGTGGAAGGTAAATCCAACCAGTTAGCCCGTGCTGCTGCACAACAAGTTGCAGAAAATCCTGGCCAAGCCTATAACCCCCTCTTTATCTACGGAGGGGTAGGTCTTGGTAAAACTCATTTAGCACACGCGATGGGACATTTCATACTTTCACAGAACCCTAGTGCTAAAATTTTGTACCTACACTCTGAGAAATTCGTAGCTGATATGATAAAAGCCTTGCAGCGTAACGCAATGAATGAGTTCAAAAAGTACTACCGCACAGTCAATTGTCTACTCATTGATGATATCCAGTTTTTTGCGGGAAAAGAGCGCTCTCAAGAAGAGTTCTTTCATACTTTTAATTCACTTCTGGATGATCACCAACAAATTGTTTTAACATGTGATCGATACCCAAAAGAAATTCATGGCCTCGAAGAGCGGCTTCAATCTAGATTTGGATGGGGATTAACCATTGCTGTTGAACCACCCGAGCTTGAGACCAGAGTTGCAATCCTCAAGACTAAAGCAGAACAGTTTAAAGCTGACCTACCCAATGATGTTGCTTTCTTTATAGCAAAACACATTCAATCCAACGTTCGTGAACTTGAAGGCGCCTTGAAACGTGTAGTTGCAAACGCACAATTTACAGGGAGCTCAATTACTATACAACTTGCTCGTGAAGCACTAAAAGACTTGCTTTCGCTTCAAGCCAAGTTAGTAACCATTGATAACATACAGAAAACCGTTGCCGACTACTACAAAGTAAAGGTGAGCGACCTCCTTTCAAAAAAGAGAAGCCGATCAATCGCCAGGCCACGTCAAATGGCTATGGCCCTTGCCAAAAACCTCACCAGCCATAGCTTACCAGAGATTGGTGACGCCTTCGGGGGACGAGATCACACCACAGTCCTTCACGCTTGTAGAAAAATTCAGGAATTGATTCAAGATAATCTAGAAATTCAAGAAGACCACCAAAACTTTTTGAGAATCTTGTCCGGATAAAAAGGAGCGAATATGACTATTGAAATCAAACAGAATGCATTACACGCTGCCCTTCAGCAAGTGATGGGAGTTGTAGAAAACAACAAAACTATTCCTATTCTTTCCAATATCTTAGTTCGCACCCAAGGTGACACAGCATCAATTACTGCTACTGATCTCGGAATTGAGATCACTGGGTTCTCTAAATTGATTAATCCACTTCCAGAAGGAACAGCATTCACACTGCCTGGTAAAAAAACTTTTGATATCTGCAAGTCTCTCCCACAAGACGCAGAGGTTACTCTAAAACCACAGAAATCGAACATCCTATTAAAATATGGCGACAAATGTCGGTTTACTCTTGCAACACTTCCTTCAGAAGATTTTCCCTCAGCTGAACAAAAAGAGATGACCTTATCAGTTAAGCTTCCGCAACAACAACTTAAGACTCTGTTACAACGAACCGTTTTTGCTATGGCCCACCAAGACGTACGCTATTACCTCAATGGTATGTTGTTGGAATTTACCAGCAATGAAATACGTGCCGTTGCAACTGATGGCCATCGTCTAGCTTCAAATGTTCTACAAACCTCGGTACAAACCGATCATAGAATACAATGTATAATCCCAAGGAAGGCAGTGACAGAGCTTATCAAACTTCTTGATACCAAAGAAGGCTCCATCACATTAACCTTATGCTCTAATTTTATATCCGTAACTTCTAATGGCTTTCATTTTAAATCTAAACTTATAGAGGGCCGTTTTCCTGAGTATGATAGAGTTATCCCTTACAATAACGATAAAATATTCTCCATAAACCGATCTGAACTTAAAAATACTCTCACTCGGGCAGCAATCATGTGTAACGACGCTTTTCGCGGTGTTACTTTAGATATAAAAGATAACTCTATTAAGGTATCCTCAAACAATCCAGAAAATGAAGCTGCCGAACAAGAACTTTCCATTAACTATGCTGATAAGCCGATTTCCATTGGTTTCAACGTCAATTACTTGATTGAAAACTTAAATATTCTTGAAACCGAAATGATTGAGCTTAAACTCGCCAACCAAGATCAAAGTATGCTAATCACTGAAGTAGATAGTGATCACGACAGTATTTTTGTCATTATGCCGATGCGAATATAAACCTTCTTCCCACGAAGTATTATCTTCAACTCTCCAGCATACCGCACATAACCACAAGGAATCGACTTTGCCATCCCCCTGTGTCAGCTCGGTCGTTGTAGAAAACTTCCGAAATATAAAATCTGCAGAATTAAAAACCTCAACTATCAATATTATCTCTGGCAGCAATGGATCAGGAAAATCTAGCTTTCTAGAGGCCTTGTTCTATTTGTCACACTTCAAGTCATTCAGAACCTCTAAGCCACAACGTCTTATTCATCATGATAGCGAACGATTCTCTCTGTTTTGTACTGCAACAACAGACTCAGGGTTTGTTAACGTTGGCGTGCAAAGAAATTTAAGTCATGATCAAACACTAAAACTTAACTATGAAACTGCAAAAACATCGACTGTTGCACACCACCTTCCTATGCAATTTCTAGATACTCAATGTCATGAGCTCTTCACAGCTGGGCCAGCTCTACGGAGACACTTTCTAAACTGGGGATTGTTTCACATGAAACAATCGTTTCATCACACCTGGAAAAACTTCTGCAATATCTTAAAACAAAGAAATGCTATTCTCAGGCAGAGAAATATCAACGTCCTTGATTCATGGGATCACCAATTAACGCCACTGTGTGAAGACATACACACTATGCGATTGGATTATGTTACCCAGCTAACTCCCATTGTTAAAGATTTAATAAAAACATTATTAAACACAGATTATCCACAGGTAGAGCTGAGGTATCAACCAGGCTGGAATACTGATGTTTGCTTGGCTTCTCTTCTAAAAGACCGACTTTTTAAAGATTTAGAACTTGGTTATACACAACTCGGCCCGCACCGTGCTGATCTACAAATTATCGTCAATAATAGACCAGCGCAAGATTATTTTTCCCAAGGGCAAATGAAGCTAGCCGCCTATGCACTCAAAATAAGTCAATGCTTGTTACAAAAATCCATCAATCAAAAGAATACCATTTTCCTGATAGATGACTTACAGGCTGAATTAGATACGAGAAAACAGAGTATTATCATCGGGCTATTAACAGAACTCGATAATCAGTGCTTTTATACCTCGCTTAACCCCTCACAGTTATTAGAGTCACTAGAAAGAAAGAATGATATAACAAAGTTTCACGTGGAACACGGCAGATTCAGCAAAGCACAGGAAATACACGAAGAGATAAGTAGCTAACAAGTTACACACTAGATACCCCCAAGTTATCCACTGATCTAACAGAAAAAAGTCAGAGAAATAGAGCGCAGAAGGCTCGACAAAAAGCAGAAGATCAAAAGATAAAGTATCGCTTTTTAAGTCAAAAATTGGTATAATTTAAACCTAAATTTCTTTAATAAAAACATAGGCTTATGATAATGGTCGAGCAAGCTTCAAGTGATTACGATTCCTCAGCAATTAAGGTACTTAAGGGACTTGATGCGGTTAGAAAAAGACCCGGCATGTATATCGGTGACACTGACGACGGCTCAGGCTTGCACCATATGGTTTTTGAGGTTGTTGATAACTCAATTGACGAAGCGCTTGCTGGCCATTGTGATCACATCACAGTCACTATCCACGAAAATAATGGCGTTACTGTGACCGACAACGGGCGCGGAATCCCAACAGGCATACATTCCGAGGAAGGTAGATCGGCAGCTGAAGTGATCATGACTGTTTTGCATGCAGGTGGTAAGTTTGATGACAACTCCTATAAAGTTTCCGGTGGACTCCATGGTGTTGGAATCTCTGTCGTCAATGCATTGTCAAAAAAGGTAAAACTTGAAATCCATCAAAATCAACAGATCTTTCAACAAGAATATCAGATGGGTGTTCCGCAAAAAGACTTAGAAATTGTTGGTGAAACGTCAAAAACTGGAACCCAAGTGTACTTCGAGCCTAGTGAGACTATATTCTCGGATACCGTGTTCCACTACGACATATTAGCCAAACGACTTCGAGAGCTTTCTTTCCTTAATTCAGGTGTTCGCATTGAACTGACAGATGAACGCACAGATAAATCTGATGCATTTGAATACGAAGGTGGCATCCAGGCATTTGTCAATCACCTTAACAAGAATAAGACACGGATTAATAACGAAATTGTATATTTCACCACCACTAAAAATGACATTACCGTGGAGGCTGCTCTACAATGGAATGATAGTTTCCAGGAAACTATTTTCTGTTTTACGAATAACATTTCACAAAAAGACGGAGGTGCTCATTTAGCCGGTCTTAAAGGTGCACTTACAAGAACCCTAAACCATTATATTGAGAAAGAAGGTTTAAGCAAAAAATCTAAGGTCAGCACGGCTGGTGATGACGCGCGAGAAGGCTTAACGGCAGTACTCTCCGTGAAAGTACCTGACCCAAAATTTTCATCTCAAACAAAAGA
>DCQA01000019.1:29001-63989 GCA_002323325.1 Coxiellaceae bacterium UBA1530
TTTCATCTCAAACAAAAGATAAGCTGGTCTCATCTGAGGTAAAACCCATTGTAGAACAATCTGTTACAGAGAAACTCCAGGAATTTTTATTAGAAAACCCAAAACAAGCCAAAGAAATCGCCAACAAAATTATCGATGCAGCAAGAGCGCGTGAAGCGGCAAGGAAAGCCCGCGAGATGACGCGTCGTAAAAATGTCCTCGATATTGCCGGGTTACCTGGAAAATTAGCTGACTGCCAAGAAAAAGACCCGGCTCTGTGCGAGCTTTATCTCGTTGAGGGAGACTCGGCGGGTGGATCCGCAAAACAGGCGAGGAGTCGTAAAAATCAGGCCATACTGCCCCTAAAAGGAAAAATTCTAAATGTAGAAAAGGCACGATTCGATAAAATGTTAGCCTCTGCAGAGGTTGGAACACTGATCACGGCTCTAGGCTGTGGTATTGGTAGAGAAGAATACAACCCTGACAAATTACGCTACCACCATATCATTATTATGACAGATGCAGACGTTGACGGCTCTCACATTCGAACGCTATTGCTCACATTCTTTTATCGTCAAATGCGTGAACTAGTCGAACGTGGCCACATCTATATTGCTCAACCGCCGCTTTATAAAGTCAAAAAGGGTAAACAAGAGCAATACATTAAAGATGACACTGAAATGGATGCCTACCTACTACACGCTGGTCTCGATGGAGCTAGTCTTTATACACACCCCAATGCACCAGCAATTAATCCAGTCAAATTCGAAGAGATCACAAAAATATATCAAACAGCGATCAATACAATAGAAACTCTTAGCAATCGTTACCCTAAAGCACTCTTATCGGCTTTGCTTAACATCGAACCACTCTCAACAGATCATCTAACTGATCTAAGTGCAATGCAGACATGGACTGAAACTCTCCAATCCACCTTAAAAAACGAGCAAGGAAAACATCAATTTGATATTCGACTCATCGAGAATGATAGTTATCATATCCCCATGATCACAGCAATCACACACGGCGTTACTAAAACCGTTAAGCTCAAAGCTGAGTTCTTCAGATCACATGACTACAGAAAAATCACTGCAGCGCATCAAATTATGCAGGGCCTTCTAGAGCCAGGTGCTTATTTACAAAAGGGTGAGCAACGCATAAGCATTGATAATTTTGAACAAGGCCTGGCTTGGCTTCTTCGTGAAGGTAAAAAAGGTCTGACCGTATCCCGCTATAAAGGTCTGGGTGAAATGAATCCCGATCAACTCTGGGAAACTACAATGGATCCTGAAACACGGCGCCTATTACAAGTGAGTGTTGAAGACGCAGTCATCGCAGACGAGATGTTCACAACGCTCATGGGGGACCACGTCGAACCACGCCGCGCTTTCATTGAAGATAATGCACTGTCTGCTGGGAATATTGATATCTAACCCTAGTTTGATTTAATAGGTTGAATAATTTGGAAGATAAAATTCCAGCAAAAAAATTGTCTCAACCAAAAAGCCGTATCAGCGCGAAGAGGAAATACATAAATAGCCTGTTAAACAAGCGGAGGAACCGCCCCTAAATAATGTTCATATACCAAAAGCCATCAGCGCCTCTGCTACTTTTATAAAGCCGAAGATAGTCGCACCCTTAGCATAGTCTACCATGTTCACTGATTCCCCATGAACTAAGCAGTTCTCATGAATTTGCTTCATTATTTTTTGAAGTTTGATATCAACCTCTTCACGCGTCCAAGTCTGGCGCATACTATTTTGAGACATTTCCAATCCAGAAACAGCAACACCGCCCGCATTAGACGCTTTACCGGGCGCATAGAGCACCCCCGATGCTTGAAAACATGCAATTGCATCCGGGGTTGTTGGCATATTGGCCCCCTCTGCAATCGCTAAGCAACCATTTTTTATCAACACTTGCGCTTGTTCTAGTGACACCTCGTTTTGAGTGGCGCAAGGAAGTGCTAGATCAGCAGGAACTATCCATGGTGATTGATGAGGGTGAAAATCTAGCTTATGGTCTTGGGCAAATGTCTCCAAGCGCCCGTAATCCTGAAACTTGTGAACTTTTATGGCTTCGATATGCTCAGAAGATAAGCCTTGCTGACAAAAAATGAAGCCACCTGAATCAGATAACGTTATAACTGACGCTCCAAGGTCGATAGCCTTCTCTGCAGCATATAAAGCAACATTTCCTGACCCTGAAATAGACAGCTTCTTATCCGCCAACCCTTGTCCATGCTGCTGTAACATTTGATCGGCAAAGTACACGGTGCCATATCCAGTAGCTTCTGTTCGAATCAGACTTCCGCCGTAGGACAATCCCTTTCCTGTCAGAGTACCGGTAAAACGATTAGTTAATTCCATCAACCGACCATGCATGTAGCCAATCTCTCTGGCACCAACGCCAATATCACCAGCAGGAACGTCACGATTTTCTCCAATGTATTGGTGTAAGTGACGAATAAAGGCATGACAAAAACGCATAATTTCTCGATTTGATTTACCCTTTGGGTTAAAGTCAGATCCACCCTTTGCACTTCCTAGAGGTAACCCCGTTAAACTATTCTTAAACGTTTGTTCAAAAGCCAGGAACTTTAAAATACTTAAATCCACACTTGCATGAAAACGAATACCGCCTTTGTAGGGACCAATCGCATTAGTTTGTTGGACACGATACCCGCGATTAACGCGAATATTACCTTGATCATCTTCCCAGTTGACGCGAAACATGATCGTACGATCAGGCTCAGTCAAGCGCTCAAGGACCTGCTCCTCTCGATACTGTGGGTTAGCATTTATAAAAGGTATCAAAACAGAAGCTACCTCATAGACCGCTTGTTGAAATTCATGTTGATGTGGATTACGTCGTTTGAGACCAGTCATAAAGTCATCTAGCGTTAGAGAGTTTTTTTTACTATTTTTAGAAGTATTCATTGTCATGCCTCTGTTATTTTTATTGTCTCTGTAACAAACCGTACTGCATCGTTTTCGTAGTTTTATGTTTTTCTATACACCATTCATCTAATAGTGGCTCTAGAGAAAAGTCTAACTCACACTCGAAATAAATCGTTGATTCCTCGCTTAAAACGCCACTTGCCACTAAAAGATCAATAGAAGGAATTAGCAAATTATTTCGGAAAGGTGGGTCTAAAAAAACAAGAGAAAATGGCTGCTCTGGTATCATCAATCGACTTTTCGGAAGGGATAATGCTTGGGCGGTATAATGATGACAATCTAGTTGTTGAGCATTTTTCTTAATTTCATCTAAAACTTTTATATTCGAATCAATGAATGTCACATGACTTGCTCCTCGAGATAACGCCTCAAAACCACACGCACCACTTCCTGCAAAAGCATCTAGGCATGAAGTACCTACCACGTATGATGACAACCAGTTGAATAGAGTTTCACGAACTCGATCCGAAGTCGGGCGTGCACCTAGAGAAGGATTAAAAGTGATATGACGACGACGCCATTGACCACCGATGATTCGTAATGTTCCAGATTCACGTGGCATGATCTTTACCCGGACCTACTGTGACAATAATAGGAGTATGCTGCAAAAGAAGGTGCTGAAAAGCATGATGAATATCATCAGCGGTCACTGCGTTGACATGATCTTTAAACGTTGACATATAATCCAGCGGTCGATGATAAAAAGCAATTCGAGTAATCACTTCGAGTAAGCCATCGTTCGTCGCTATGGCAATCGGAAAAGAACCTACTAGGTTTGCTTTTACCGTATTAAGCTCTTTTTTAGTGATAGGACGCACCTTCATCGACTGAATAATCGTGTTAACAGATTCAATTGCCTGTTGGGACTGATTAGCACGCGTTTGGAGTAACACAAACCAGGGGCCTGGTTGTTGTAGTGGATTCAATACACTGGATACACTGTAAGCAAGCCCATTATGATTTCGGATCACGTCAAATAGTATTGAGCTCAATGGCATTCCACCCATCATATGATTACCCACCAGCAAGGGAAAATAGTCCGGACTTTCGCGAGTAATCCCCAAATAACCTAATATAACCGTCGTTTGTTTAGCCTTAGATGATAAATGCACTCTATTTTTTTTCTGCATCTCTGTGAATGTTAACTCGGGTGCAGCATGCCCCTGGGGTAGTCCATTGAGTAATTTTTCTGATACAGCTTTAGCTTGTGATAAAGATAAATCTCCAACCATCACAATACATGCATTTTTAGATACTACATAACGATGATAAAAAGATTTAATGGCCTCTACAGTTATAGCATTCACACCTTCGGGCGTACCCAGCGGATTATGCCCATAAGGACCTGTGCCATAAAGCGCCTTCAAAAAAGCCTGTTGAACCAGCTTTGTTGGATTTTGTATTTCATACTTTAACGCTATCATTGCTTGTGATTTTTTTCTATTGACTGCTTCTTGATTAAAAGTAGATGTTGTAACAAGTTGATTTAATAAAGCTACCGATGAGCTTAAGGCTTCCGCTTGAGTTAAGCTTCTCAAATGCACTGCAAGCCAATCCTGTGTGGATTCTGCTTCATACACACTGCCATAATGACCAAACTGATTTGCGATCTGATCTACAGAAAGCTTTGTCGTACCTTGATTTAATAATGATGCTGTTAACTGACTTAGCCCACTCTGAGTCTGAGGATCACGAGATGAGCCGGCATTAAACACTAGGTTAATATCTAACATGGGTAGGCGAGTACGCTGCGCAAAATACACCCGGACGCCCTGGGATGTTTTCCAAGTTTGAATATTAGGCATTGTATGTGACGATGCCAGAACATGGCTGTTGAACCACACACAACAACATAACAACATGATACCGTGGCGTATTTGACGCATACTTTTCATGGTTGATCTCCTAAATGAAGAGGAGACTTCGTCGGTTTCATTGGGTGATCTGGTGTCAATGTTGCTATCGTACATCGTGCTGATTGAAAATAATGTTGTGCCACGTATTGTATCTGAGAAGATGTTACAGCCTGTATACGTTTATCAAATGCCATTACCTCTTCCCACGAGATACCTGACATTTCAGCTTCACCCAACATTTCAGCCTCATCCTCTAGTGAGTCTTTTGAAAAGGTATGTGCAGCGATAACCTGCTGTTTTATCCGAGCTAACTCAGTAGACGATACCAATTCAGACCCTAACGAAGCCATTTCACTCAATAAACCTTTTTGTACGGCATCAAGTGTTTGACCTTTTGCTGGCGTTGCCTCCGCAACCCACAGTGATGAATAACGATTTGATAAACCATACCAAGCAGAAGCATCAGACACTAATTGTTTTTGACGAATTAAATGTTGTGCAAAACGCCCACTATTGTCCTCGGACACAAGCATTGCTGCCAAATATAATGCATAGGCTTGCCATCGATCCTCTTTGGGCAGCTGCGCTAAGGTTGGGACATTATATCCCAAAACGATCCAAGGTAGCTGCGCAGAACGATTCACCGATACTTGTCGCAAGCCATAAGATGGAATTTCAGTTTTATGTTTCATTTTGGGTAATGTCTTTTTAGGGATGTTAGCAAAATAGTGATTAGCTAATCTGAACACCTCTGAAGGCTTAACATCACCAACGACTATCATCTCAGCATTATTAGGTGCATACCAATGACCATACCATTCCATTATATTCTGTAAAGTGTATTGTTTAATATCTGGCATCCAGCCAATGGTAGGTTGGTGATAAGGGCTATTAATAAAGGCAGCCGCGTTAAAGTGTAACCACGTTAATCCTTGAGGATCATCATCAACTCGCATATGACGTTCTTCCATTACCACTGCATGTTCTTTTTTGAAACTAGACTCATCAGGCAGTAAGTACTGCATGCGATCTGCCTCCAATTTCATTGCCGTCGGTAAAGCGTCTGCAGAAAGGAGTTGGTAGTAGGCCGTAAAGTCATCAGATGTCATCGCATTCTGCTCGCCACCTAATTCAGCAATCCTCTGCTTAAATACACCATCTGGAAATTTCTTAGTTCCTCTGAACATCATATGTTCAAGCATGTGTGAAATACCGGTTAGTCCATTAGGCTCATCACTACTACCTACTCGATACCATATTGAAGTATAGACCACAGGAGATTGGTGATTTTCGACAACTAATATTTTAAAGTCGTTTTTTAATTGTAGCTCTTGGATAGGTGGCATAGCCGAGACTTGAGAAAGATAACCTGTCAGCAAAAAACACCCCAAAAAACGCAACATGATTATTCCTTGTGACTGAAAGACGATAGGTGCTATATTCGCGACAAGCAGCAAACTCATTGTAATGTTTTTACGGTAAATTACTACCCGGCTAGATCAGGTTAAATTATGTTCAAATTCAAGAAAAATTCCTCCTCATCTCCGAATAATCAAGACCAATCAACACAGCCTTGGTTTAAAAAACTGGGTGGTGGGCTGAGCAAAACTCGTAAGACGCTCAACACGCACCTGGGTAATTTTTTCTTAGGTAAAAAAGTGATCGATGAGAGTATTTTAGAAGAATTAGAGACCGCATTATTACTAACAGATGTAGGAATAGATACCACCGATTCGGTGATTGAAGAAATTAAAGACAAAATTTCTCGTAAAGATTTACAAGATACCGATGCCCTCTTTGAAACACTCAAAAACTGTCTCAAAGCTAAATTATATCCGCTATCAGAACCTCTGCACCTTACTGAAACACCTTTTTCCGTACTGATGATTGGTATCAATGGTGCTGGTAAAACCACAAGCATTGCCAAATTAGCTCACCATTACCAACAGCAAGGTCATTCTGTCATGTTAGCTGCAGGGGATACATTCCGAGCAGCCGCTATTGAACAGCTTCAGTCTTGGGGTGAAGCTAATCAAGCGCCTGTTATTGCTCAACATCAAGGTGCTGATAGTGCCTCTGTCATATTTGATGCAATGGCATCCGCTCAAGCAAAAAAAATTGATCTGTTGCTCGCCGATACAGCTGGGAGACTTCATACTCAAGACCATCTAATGCAAGAACTTGCTAAAGTCAAACGAGTCATGAATAAGCAGAATCAACATGCACCTCATGAGACTCTACTGGTGATAGATGCAGGTATTGGACAAAATGCTTTGACACAATGTAAACAATTTCACGACGCCATTGGTATTACAGGACTATGCATCACAAAATTAGATGGGACCGCTAAAGGAGGTATTATTTTTGCACTTGCGGAACAATGTAGAATACCTATTCGTTTCATTGGTGTTGGTGAAGGCATGGATGATCTACAACCTTTTGATCCTGATACATTTGTTGATGCCTTGTTTGCAAATCCAGAATAAACCTTCTATCCTGACAGCATGATTTTTGTAGGCTATATCGACGAGAAAGGACGCTTCACCACATGCTTCGTCTTGTAAAAGTTAGTAAATCTTATCCACGACACCACGCATTAAGGAATATCAGCTTCGAACTAGAATCTGGTGAAATGGCGTTTTTAACTGGCCATTCTGGCGCAGGGAAATCCACCTTACTTAAACTACTACTTATGATGGAGCAACCTAACGCAGGTCAAATTTTTATTAATAATCGTCTCTGCCACCGTCTCTCATGCAAGCATGTCTCACTACTCCGGCGTGATATTGGTATGATATTTCAAGACCCTAAACTTATTCCACATCGCACGATTTTTGAAAATATAGCGCTCCCCTTATTCATATCTGGGTACCGAATGTCAGAGATCAAACGACGAGTTCGAGCGGTCTTAGAAAAAGTTAACCTTGAGAATAAAGAACATGTCTTCCCCAATGAACTATCGCTAGGTGAACAACAACGCATAGGTATTGCTCGCGCGGTGGTTCATCGGCCATCCATTCTACTGGCCGACGAACCTACCGGTAATTTAGATCCTGAACTCTCTAGAGACATCATCTCATTATTCGCTGCATTTAATGCGATTGGCGTCACTGTATTGATTGCCACTCACGATCTTTCTCTAATTGCGACAATGAACCAACGCATTATTCAATTGCAGCAAGGTCAACTGATAACAAAGGAACACCGCCATGAAATCTATTGATAGCCAGGCAGGTCGATCCGTTCAACTCTCATCGTTCGCCCAATGGGCATCAGAACACTGCCGAGCTCTATTCTCTAGCATCGGAGCCATCACAAAACGTCCACTGTCTAACTTTATTGCCATCACGATCATTGCTATTGCCATTGCACTTCCAGCAGGAATGCACCTTTTCATCATGAACCTCAAGCTCATGACTCAACAATTTCAAACTAAACCGACGATCTCTCTTTACCTTGCTCCAAATACCAGCGAGCAAAAAAGCCGCCCGCTTATCAAACAAATCCATCAATATCAACAAGTGGAAGGAACGTCATTCATATCATCACAAGTCGGCTTAGATACTTTTGCCAAACAAACAGACCTTGCCCAAGTATTGCCTCAGCTTTCTCAAAACCCGTTACCAGCCATCATTGAAGTGACTCCGAAACGCTCACAACAAAACCCTCAAGCATTAAAAACCTTACAAACACAACTCAGAAACTTACCAGGCGTCACCTTTGCGCAAATGGATACACAATGGGTGTTTAGACTCTATCAACTTCTCCAAATTGGCAATCGGGTCACTCTAGTCCTAACATTGTTGTTCTATATGACTGTATTACTGGTTGTTGGGAATACGATTCGTGTTGCAGCACAATCTTATCGAGAAGAAAGTCAAATCCAACGACTATTCGGAGCCTCATCGTCGATGGTAAGACGCCCGTTACTTTATCGCGGTACAGAACTAGGGCTTTGCGGAGGCTTGATATCCTGGATAATAATCGAACTATCAATGCTTTACATAAAAGGTCCTGCGCTTGCTTTCGCCCATAGCTACCAAGCAGGGCGATTTATTACCCACGTTCCCTTTACAATTGGACTCACAATGATTATATCCAGCACCATTCTTGGGTGGTTAGGGGCATGGATCGCCGCAAGGCAGCATCTAAAAACTCTTTAAAAACATACTGTTATTTTAAAACCCTACCAACGAGCCCAAACAGACCAAAATGTTAGCGGTTAGCAAAAAGAAGTGGTATAATTTGTCCGCAATTTAACCCAAACGAACTTGACCTTATGAATAATGCACTCATTCCATTGGAAAAATCCCTCTCTGTAGGCAGCTTAGGTGCTTACATTAACTGGGTGAATCAAATTCCATTATTGTCTGCTGACGAGGAATTACAATTAGCGGATAAACTCCGTCGCACGGGAGATCTTGAAGCTGCGCGCAAGCTTGTAATGTCACACTTGCGTTTAGTTGTCAAAATGGCACGGGGTTATGATGGATATGGATTACAACAATCAGATCTCATTCAAGAAGGCAGTATCGGTTTAATGAAAGCTGTGAAACGCTTTGATCCTTCCGTGGGTGTTAGGCTGGTTTCTTTTGCCATCCATTGGATTCGTGCTGAGATGCATGAGTTCATCTTGCGCAACTGGCGTATTGTCAAAATTGCTACAACAAAAGCCCAACGCAAATTATTTTTTAATCTTCGCAAGTCAGCTAAGAAAAGAGGCTGGTTTAGCCAATCAGAAATTCATACGATTGCGGACACACTTAATGTGTCCCCGAGAGATGTTAGTACCATGGAGCAGCGTCTTAATGCTCATGATCTTGCATTTGAAAGTAGTGATACAGATGATGACCCTGACTATTCATCACCAGCTTATACATTAGAAGATCACAGCACTAACCCTGAAAAGGTACTCACTCAACAAGACTGGACACATCAACAAGAATCCCGCCTCAAACAAGCTATTCAACAACTTGATCATCGTAGTCGTGATATTCTAGTAAGGCGTTGGCTCAGTGAAAAAAAATCTACTCTACATGACCTAGCTGACGAATATAAAATATCAGCAGAAAGAATTCGTCAACTAGAAAAAACTGCGCTCAACAAGCTAAAATCACACATTCAAGCTGCTGCCTAATACTAGAATCAATTCGTTGAGATGACTCAGTCTGAGAAAGAGCATAGTTTCTGCATTCAAAATCAGTTAGACTCCAATGCATTAATTCAAAATTAAAAACGTTCTTAATGATACAAAGACATAAAGAAAAGGATGATTATGAAACACTTCAAAGCGCTCTTAACAATCTCAACAACGGTGCTAGCCATATCAACACCATGGATAACAGCACTCGCTAAAGATACTAGCAGCGCTAACGCTACCTCTGAAAAAGTATCCAATTCTCTCTCACAAAAAACTGATAGTACAAACGCTACAATAACCAGCGCATTAAGTGGACCGCAAGTTGAAGAGGTCAATCAGCTAATCCATGATTATATCATTAAGAACCCGGAAATACTCATCGAAGCAGGTCAGATTTTACAAAAAAGACAAGCAGAGGCACAACAGAATGCTGCAATCTCAGCGATCTCAGCCAATAAGGAAGTACTTTTTAATAATGATACCTCACCTGTCATTGGTAACCCAGAAGGCTCCGATATCATCGTGGAATTTTATGATTACCAATGCGGCCATTGTAAAGATATGAACCCTTCAATCTCTGAGTTATTAAGTGATAACCCAAGTGCAAAGATAATACTCAAAGAACTCCCTATCTTCGGTGGCAATTCGGAGTTTGCTGCTAAGGCCTCTTTAGCCGTTTTTAAAATAGCACCGAAATCATTTGCACACTTTCACAAGCAGTTACTTGATGTAGAAGGCCCGTTAAGTGAAGAGAAAGTCATCGCCACTGCTAAAAAGCTCGATATTAACGTCAATAAAATGAAAAGCGCCATGGAAAAGCCTGAGATCCAAGCAGAGTTAAAGCAAAATTTCCAGATAGCACAAAAAATAGGTATCCAAGGTACGCCTGCTTTTGTTCTTACCAATAAAGAATTATCAAAGTTTGGCTATATTCCAGGAGCAACGTCAAAAGATAACTTAACGAAACAGCTCAATGAATTGCACTAAATAATTTTACCCCTGAGTGAATCACTAAGGGGTAATCTTCAACCTTAGACAGATCATATTATGATAACATTCCAAGACATGATTCTTACTTTGCAACACTATTGGGCAGATCAAGGTTGCACTATTCTCCAACCACTGGATATCGAAGTGGGTGCAGGAACATTTCATCCTGCAACTTTTTTACGCGCAATAGGTCCTGAACCCTGGCGAAGCGCTTATGTTCAACCCTCACGAAGACCTACCGATGGTCGCTATGGTAAAAACCCTAACCGCTTGCAGCATTACTATCAATTTCAAGTGGCATTAAAACCTTCCCCAGATAATCTACAAGCACTCTACCTGCAGTCTCTAAAGACACTTGGCATTAACCCACTAAAGAATGATATTCGTTTTGTTGAGGATAATTGGGAATCGCCCACTCTTGGTGCATGGGGGCTTGGCTGGGAAGTCTGGCAAAATGGCATGGAAATCTCTCAATTCACTTACTTCCAGCAGGCTGGGGGATTAGAGTGTAAGCCTGTTCTGGGTGAACTGACTTATGGCCTCGAGCGCATGGCTCTTTTTTTACAAGATGTAGATAGTGTTTACGACCTCGTTTGGACACAATCACCAAACGGCATCGTCAAATATCATGATATTTTCCATCAAAATGAAGTGGAAATGTCCACTTATAACTTTGAATATGCCCCTGTTGATGAGCTTTTCAGCGCCTTTGAACAATATGAAGCACATACAGAACACCTTGTCGAGAAAGAACTCCCTCTCCCCGCTTACGAAATGGTACTGAAGGCCTCTCATACTTTTAATTTACTCGATGCCCGTCAAGCAATTTCAGTAACAGAGCGCCAGCGCTATATTTTACGTGTGCGCAAGCTAGCGCAAGCTGTTGCGCAACAATACTACGCTAAACGTGAGTCGATGAATTTTCCATTAATGACACCGAAATGTGAGACGAGCCCCTATGAGTAACCAAGACTTTTTATTGGAACTTGGCTGTGAAGAACTTCCTCAGCACTCTCAATACCCATTGGCACAACAACTAGCAGAAAAACTGGAATCTCAGCTTACGCAGAAACGTATCGCCTTTGGAACATCATACGTGTTTGCCACACCACGACGTCTTTGCATATACATCCAAGAAGTAGCTCTGCAGCAACAAACTGAACGATTACAACGATTCGGCCCAAGTGTTGAACATGCTTATGACAAAGAAGGCATACCCACAATGGCATGTATGGGGTTTGCCAGTGCCTGTGGGATACAAGCCGATCAACTTGAGGTCATTGATACTGATAAAGGCCAGAGACTCTGCGCCAATATCGAACAACCCGGTCATGAGACGCTTGAAATTCTTCCCAAGCTCATAGAACAAACCGTATCACAATTAAACCTTAAAAAATCCATGCGCTGGGGCAGTCATCCAATACCGTTCATAAGACCGGTTCATTGGGTTTTGGCGCTTTTAGGTCAGTCTATTATACCAGTCTCGTTATTTGATCTAAAAGCCTCTAACGAAACAGAGGGACATCGATTTCACTATCCAAAACGCTTCAAAATAAAGCATGCTAAAGATTACTGTCTGCAACTATATACACAAGGCTACGTGATCGCTAACTTTGAGGATAGAAGGAAAACCATACTCAAGCAGATCAAACATTATAACCAGCACGACATTGAAACCGTGATGCAACATGAGTTACTCGATGAAGTAACGGCGTTAGTAGAATGGCCAGTGACCTTAAAAGGTCAGTTTTCGCCAGATTTTCTACAACTTCCCAAAGAGGTATTAATCACTTCAATGCAATCACACCAAAAGTGCTTTGCCATGCAAAACACCGAAGGGAAATTATTAGCCAACTTTCTTCTCGTCAGTAATATTGAAAGTCCTACGCCTGAATTCATCATTCAAGGTAACGAACGTGTGATTAACGCTCGACTTAGTGATGCCATGTTTTTCTACAGGAATGATCAACAGCAAACATTAATGAGCCGTCTGAAAAAATTAGAATCCGTTGTTTTTCAAGAACAACTCGGGAGTTTAAGAGATAAAGTCTCCCGCCTTGTAAAGTTAGCGAATTACTTATCAAAAGAGACTCTTTCTGATACAGCAATCACTAAAAGAGCAGCGCAACTCTGTAAATGTGATCTTGTTAGTGAAATGGTAGTAGAGTTTCCCAGTCTTCAAGGTACCATGGGGTATTACTACGCTCTGCATGATCAGGAAGATAGACGTTGTGCGCATGCTATCAAGGAGCACTACCAACCCCGTTTTGCTACAGATATTCTTCCCGCGAGTAATGAAGGAGCAACATTAGCTATTGCTGACCGATTAGACACTATCATAGGTATTTTAGGTATACATCAATCACCGACAGGCGATAAAGACCCCTACGCATTGCGTCGCGCTGCACTTGGCATCATTCGAATTATTATTGAGCGAAACTACCCTATTGATTTAAAGCTAGCCATACAACGAGCCATCAAAGGGTATAATGCCCTCCCTAATCCCGAGACTGAAGTACAGGTTTATGAATTTATTATGGCGCGTCTCAAAGCCTGGTACCTTGAGCAAGGTATTTCTGCTCAAGTCTTCTCTGCTGTTGCTGCAAACTCGATAACAAAACCTTATGATTTTCACCTCAGGATTCTGGCAGTACAGCATTTTCAACGGCTGTCTCAAGCTCAAAGTCTCTCGAGAGCCAACAAACGTGTCAACAATCTACTCAAGAAACAGTCCATCTCTACTAAAAAATACAAGATAGACCCTAACATTTTTCAAGAGATCGCCGAGCACACTTTAGCTGATGCGCTGGAGCACCAAAATATAACTCTCAAACCCCTCATCGAGAAAGCAGATTACACAACCGCACTGAACCAACTAGCCACTCTTGAAAAACCTGTTGATGATTTTTTTGATAATGTCATGGTCATGGATGAAAATACCACTATCAGGAACAATCGGTTGTGCTTACTCGCTTCGCTTCAAGAATTATTCTTACAAGTAGCAGATATTTCAGAATTGCAAGCATCGTGATCCGCCAAGACAAGTAGACTTGCATGATATTTTCGCCTACACTTCACGAATATGGAAAAAATATTCAATCAAATAAAGAAGTTGCGTAAAAATAGCAAAGCGTCGAGTGGACCTGGTGGTGCTCAACAACGAGCCTATGCCGCAACTTTGATGGCCTCTGTAATTTCACATCAGCAAACACTCAATTTTTCTATAGAAGACCTAGCTACTTTGAACCCACAACAGCAAAGCTGGGTAAAAGAAGTTTGTTTTGGTAGCTTGCGCTTTTACCACCATCTGAGTGTCATTTTGAATAATCTACTTAATGAGCCACTTGCAAAAAAACATGCTGATATCCAGTGTTTAATCATTATAGGTTTGTACCAAATAGAGCATATGAACACGCCTCATCATGCCGCAGTGAATGAAACCGTCGCTGCAACCAAAGTTTTGAAAAAAGCCTGGGCGAAGGGGTTGTGCAATAAAATTTTGAGGCGCTTCATTAAAGAAAGAACCCGTTTATTGCAAGAGACTAATCATAACTTACAGGCCAAATATTCTCATCCCATTTGGCTGATCGAACGTCTACAGACTGCATGGCCAGATCAATGGGAGAGTATACTAAAGGAAAACAACCAGCGTCCTCCCCTCACCCTGAGGGTCAATTTACAAAGAACAACTCGTGATGACTATCAATCTGAACTTGCATCAAACAAGATTGCGTTCCAAACAGACAACAGGTGTCAAACAGCAGTTACCCTCACACAGTCTCTTCCAGTTTCAAAAATTCCGAAGTTTGATCTAGGTTTTGCCAGTGTACAAGATATTAGTGGCCAACGAATTATAGAACTAGTGGACTTAAAACCAGGTTTCCAGGTATTGGATGCTTGTGCTGCCCCCGGTAGTAAAACCTGTCACATGCTAGAGGCAGAACCAAGGATCAAAAAACTCGTTGCCATTGATATGGATGCCAAACGACTAATCAAAATTAAGGATAATATTGTTCGCTTAGGACTTCCGATTGAACCGTGTCGAATGATTTTAGCAAATGCCTGCCATAGTAAAGAGTGGTGGGATGGTGATCTTTTTGATCGTATCTTACTCGATGCGCCATGCTCCTCTACAGGAGTCATCCGAAGACACCCAGATATAAAAATACTTCGTAGTCCAGAGGATGTAGTAGAAGCTTGCAAACAACAAAAGCACCTCCTTCACTCCTTGTGGCCTCTTCTCAAGGTAAATGGACGTCTTGTCTATTCAACCTGTTCAATTTTACCTGAAGAAAACGAATTACAAATCAAAACTTTCTTAAAAAATCATTCCGATGCTAAAGCCATTAAACCTGGCCTATCAAATGGAATACCCCTTCATTATGGACACCAATGTTTACCTGACTCTCGTGAGGGTGATGGCTTCTTCTATTGTATTTTAGAAAAACAAACTAGCTAAATATAAATTAATTTCTTTCGATTACAGTCACACATTTACTGTTAAAAATCACAGCAAAGCTAGTGATCCGGTTACACCCGATTTGACACTCAAGAAAGACCAAGAGAATAGAAAGATGGTTAAAATCGGATGTAACCTTGATGGTGAAAAATATGCTCAATGGACGTCGTTTTATTCGTATATAAGAACACTAATAAAGCTCATCGTAGATGTAATGATATGAGTAAAAATTGGTGTTATTGGGGCTGTGATGGAAGAGAGGGAGTAAAAAAACTTCGCCAAGATCTTGGCCAGAGAATAGATAACACTAATAATACAGCGAGTAGAATTGACAATGGCGTTAACCAGAGATGTGTGGTTCCCAAAACCTCATATTCTGCTATAAATGTTAGAAAGGGGAGAAAAGCAACACCAACTGCAGTGGCCTGATGACCTAGCGTAACGGTACTCATTTGCGAAAAGAAGATTGGAAGGATATTAAAACCAATAACAACCATCACTAGAGACCACCAAAATGATGAGGTCATCGGATCGGTAGTTAAAGGTGGTAACCAAGGAATACTCAAGAAAGCAGGTATGATTATCCAGGCATATCGAAGAACCATTAACTCTGAGGTTGATACCTGATAACGACAACTAATTTCATTCGTTAATTTTAAAATGCCGTAACATGCGATAGGGCCTAGCAGAGAGAAGGCCATTAAATCTTTGTGATCATTGATAAAGAAAACAGCAACTAGTAAAGCACCAAAAGGTACCAACCATATTGACCGCCTCTCTGTCGAAACCAAGACACCTAGACTAATAGAGAAAACAATACTATAGCATGCAGGCGACAGCCCTAGGGACAAACAGGCAAATAACACGAGAATCATCCCCATCATGCAAAGATTAATCAGAAAAACAATACCGGGGTGTTTTCTTATGATCATTAAAATAGGCTGAATTCGTCCTCGTAAAATAGTGAGAAAAACCAGCGACGTCACAATAGCGGTTAAAACAAATAAGGTCCAAATGTTGGTATTCAATGAGAATAAGGTAATCGTGCCAATCACTTGCAGCAATATGGATGCAGAGAGTGCAAAAATGCCTTGTAGTTTTTTGTGTTTAATCATGTGAACACCGCACATGAAAGACCTGATTGTCTTATGACATCAAAGTATGCACGCAACTCTGGTAAAGAATTCGCTCGCACATCAATAATTGCAACGTAATTCATATAGGTTGCTCCCTTTTCACAAACATCTCCTTTTGATATTTCTTCCAGAACAGTGTAGGAATCTTCAGGTAAAGGGAGTGATAAACCCTGATACACACCTGGTTGTCGGTTAATAAAAATACGCATCGTTAGAGGTTGCTGAAAAGAAATATCCACTGAGCTCATCATATGAGTAGCCATGGACAAATAGGCTGTACTTTGATTAGTGCCGACATAATGAAGAAAGTTTTGATCACAAGGCGGACCGCAAGGGCGCCAAGCGATTTCTAAAAATACTACTCGCCCTGTCGACGTAATAAAGTATTCTGCATGAAAAATACCGAAAACATCAAACGCAGCCAGAACATCCTGATGAACTGATAGTATTTTTTGAGCTGTAACGGACTGTTGATCTAAAGCCATACTACCTGCAGGCATACCGTCTAAACATTGTGCCATTGGAAATAAATATTCACTCACCAAGCTAATCGTTTTTTCTCCTGAGGATCTAATAGAGTCAACATGAAATAGCTGACCATCAAGGTAAGTCTCAGCTTGGTAGTTTGCCAAATTCTCAATGCACCCTATGGCCTTTAGATAGTCACACTCGTTGTGAATCAGGTGAAATCCCATCGAGCCACCTTCATCAGCTGGCTTGATGACAAAAGGTAACCCTAATGCTTGCTTCATCTGGTCAAACGTCTTATTTTCAATCTCCACAATAAACTCTGGCACTAAAATACCATAGGATCGTAAGTAAGCTTTCATGCGTGTTTTGTCTCGGAACAAAATCGCTTTTTCGGCATTAACACCTGTCATCGATAGCCCATCAAGCGCTTTAGCAACGTGAGTGATGTTTCCCTCTCCTCCGCAAAAAACGATGGTTTCTTTCGTATTATAAACTTCCTGTTGCGATATAAAAATTTCTCGTAGTTGTTGTGGATAAAATTCTGGGAATAGGACACGATCACTTCTTGTCGTTAAAGGGATCACATTATCGAAACAACGGAGAATATCTCCAGATATATCTGATAAAATAGCCTCATTAACCACTAAAACACGAGTGACCTTAGATGTTTTCCAGAGCCCATGATCTGCATCGATTAAAATATCAAGTTGCCCCAGCTTTGAAATAATACAGATGATGAGATGAGAGGATGCACTCTTAACTGATTTTAACGTTAAGGGTTCTTCATGCATCGTACATGCTTCTGGAATTCTCTGTAATTTCATGGTTCCTCCAACTGAAAGGATAATATCAGTCTATAAAGGATACCATACAACCCTTAAGGTAATATTAAACAAAGAAAAAGTAAATCCATGTGACCACATGGATATCGCCACAAAGTACTGATTTTATATACAATTATACAGTAATTGACTGGCCATAAGTGAGTGGTTTTCGTAACACAAAATCGAAGCCCTTTTCTTGATAACTCGCTAAAAAATCATCGTCAACGTAGGCCGTCAAAGCCACAAGGTGTGGCCGATGTTTTGGCGAGTGGCCTAACATCATACGAACGTACTGGGCGACCTCTACACCTGAGCGATCAGGCAACCCTAGATCGATAAGGACAAGATCGTAGTACGTCATGTCTTGAACACAGGCTTGTGCTGCTGTTCCAGATAAACTGACTTCACAACCACAACCCTCTAATAAATATTGAGCAACTCGCTGTGAAATAGAATCATCCTCAACCACAAGCACACGTGGGTTTGCTCGAAAGATACTATCTAGTATGGGCTTTACATCACTGCTAATAATACGTGAGGAACGAGGTCGGGATAATGGCATTGTCCTTTCAGATAAGGCTTCCAATGGTAAATGACAAACAAACTCCGTTCCAACGTGTAACTCACTCTTCACAGTCACATGACCTTGTAAGCACGAAACCATTCGTTGAACTAGACTTAGCCCAAGTCCTGTCCCCTGATAAAACCCCTCATGTGCTAAAGAAGCACGCGAGAATTTTTCAAAAATTTTCTCTAGCACATCAGATACCATCCCAATTCCCGTATCCTCAACTGCAATGGTAATCCCTTTTTCAGATTTGTTTACAGACACCGTAATGGTACCTTCTTGAGTAAACTTCACTGCGTTGCTCAGTAGATTTAATAAAATCCGATGTAACATGACACGATCCGTTACAAATAACTTAGGAGTACCTGAAGCATAATCAATAAAGGTTTTTAAGGATTTTCGTTGTAATTCTGCTGCAAATAATCCAAAAACCTCATGAATCAATTGTGGTAGATCGACCTTATCTTGGTTGGCATGAAACTCACCTGTTTGCTCACCTGTTTCGACACGTGTGTAATCAATGATTTCGTTTAATAAATTTAAAAGCTGTCTACCTGAGGTAACAATATCACCCAGTAATGCTTTTTTATTTGAGTCTTGCTCTTCGTCATGCAATAACTGTGATAACCCTAAAATTCCACTGAATGGTGTTCTCAAATCATGACTCATGTTCATGAGAAATTCTGTTTTTGCATGGCTAGCTACTTCTGCTTTTTTTTGAGATTCAATGAGTTTGTTCTCAATATTTTTTCTCTCAGTAATGTCAATCGATGTACCTAAAATTCCAATCACATCACCTGCGTCAGTAAACAAGGGGGACTTGGTAGAGAAATAGGTCCTTTTAATACCACAATCCATTGTGCCTGTTTCCTCTGTCGTCACGATATGCTGATTATGCATAACAGACTGATTAATCTGTAACAATGCATCTGCTTCATGTTTTGGTAATAAATCGTGATAATGCTTCCCAACAATCTCTTCATGATGCTGGTAGCCAAAAGACTTTGCTTGTCGATTATTACATCCTAATATTCGACCGTTTCTATCGACCCAATAAACGTGACCAGGCATTAAAGCTATGAGACTCTGATAATAATTTCTAACTTTATGCAGGTACTCCAACGGAGCACCCGTACCAGAGACTTCCGGTACTCCTGTAATTTCAGAGACAAATTGACTGACGGTGTTTGCATCTTTTTGGTATGTGGTTAATTGTTGGTAGGCATGCTCTAGAGCTTCTTGCTCGTAATGTTTAATGTTCGTCACATCCTGAGCAACACCTATGACACCAATCACCTCTCCACCCAAGTCAGTTAACGGCGATTTAGAAGATAAAAATTGTCGAATACCCAAAGTGGGATGCTCAAAGGGTTCTTCCAAAACAATTGTCTTTTTCTCATCCATAACTCGCTGATTATTAGCAGCAATAGGTTCGAAGGTGACCGGTGTCAGAATGTCAATCAGTGCAAGACCTATGAGATCATCCGGTGTTTCATAGCCCAAGCTATTTGCCTGACTGAGATTACATCCTATAATGATATTATTTTTATCGACGCAAAAGATGTGCGCCGGCATCTGCATAATGATGGTTTGAATATCAAAATTAGCCGATAAATCTAACCTTCGTGCCATGACTATTTCCCAAAAATGGTGCTCATAAACAATCCAGAAAATACACAATGTATACTTTTGATGATCATTGAAGCATATCAGAACGGGAGAAAAGCCTGAAGAAAAATTAAGTGATAACCTCAAAAGCATGCATAAAAACACAATTAATGGTTTCTTAACTTTTATTACCGACAACATATTGAGAGAGTTACAGATAAGTTTAAAAGTCCTGAGTGTTCAACACATGTCTAATTCTCTGGTTTTTCTCATCAGCCCGCCTCATGACACAAGCATTTCTTCTGCTGATGACACTACCATCCAAGACATGTCTCATATTGCTTGGCTCACGTTGAGTAATATCAGTCAGAACGAAGATATGACCTCGCTATTGCTCTACTTAGTTATACCTGGATTAATTGACCAAGTGAATAAACCACATCCAGGATCTCATCATCTCATAGATCAATTCACACAGGAAGAAATCGTTCTTGAATCACTGTTAAGAAATATAAAGATGATTGCTACTCAATTCAATATCCCGAAAAGTAACATTATCGATATCAGTCTATCGTCTTACTTAACTCCGGCCAGGCAAGATTATTTAAAAAGACTGTTTCAAAATACGCAACCACCCTCAAGCATAGAACGAAAACCCTCCATTCTCCCTTTGAAAGAAATATTACTTAACGTGGTTCCTTTTAACGAACTCCCCCCACTTTTTCAACTCATCCATGAAATATTCGACCAAGATAGTGAAAGAGAACATACACTCCCCTATGGTACGAGAAAAAAAGATAATATTATTCCAATAGTCATTGAAATCACTAACCGAATAATTAATTTATATGATTGCACCAGTGTAAATGAAGCCATTAGACAGCATGCTGAAAAACAATGTGATCCCGATGAATCACTCAATCAATTTATTACACTTCTAAATAAACCTAGGACATCAGTAGGTGACATTGATGGTAGCGTACCGTATCTACTAGGAGGGATTTTTACTAGACAAAATAAAGTTCTAGATTCTATATTGGATAACATCAAGAAAAGACAACATTCCAGTTATGCTTACCTGGCTCTAGAAACCATTGCTATTCTTGAGTTTATCAAAATTTTTAAAGACGAACGTGTTTTTTTCACTTATCTCAATGCTAAAGGAAGAGAAGATAGTAATTTTATAGAAAAAGGCCATGCATTCTTCAGTCAATTACTTAACTTAGCATATTGGTATCGAGCGAAAGAAGACATACAAAAACAATACATCCCATATAACCCGTTTATCGGAGACCAACATAGAGTAACAAAAAATATCGAAAGAGCTTTCAGCCAACAGCTTCTCAGTATGTTAAACGGTATTAACTACCACCATAACCAGCTCCATTTTTCCTTACTCAACATACTTAACCCCAATAGCGCACAACATGACCGCTTTCACAGTAAACCTATTCAAATTGTACCTGCTTTAATAGAAAATATAGAAATAAAACCCTCTGATAGAACTAATATGCTTCTTGAAATTTGGGGAGATTTACAGGATCGACTCAAACCGAAAAAGATTAGATTAAAACCTTTTTGCATTCAATTAGTAGAAAAATTAAAAACACCTGAAATGCAAGCATTTCGTGATGTGCTATTATTTATTTTGAAAACATTTAAAAAGAAAATTTTTGACGATGTCTATAACGAAACCAGAGTCTTAATAAGACAAGCGCATCAGACAAAAGGGAAAATAGACGAACTCATCTTACAATGGTTTGATCTCTTTGATGAGAGAATCATTACGTCTGACCACTTGTTACAACAACTTCTCGGCAAAAATGCCTACGTTAATATTATTCCCATCACGCGTAAAGTTATCCAAGATTCTATCAAGATTACAGAGCAAAACATTAATAGTCATTTCATCGTACAATTTCTTAGTCAAGTTTTAAAAAAAACGCACGGGGAGACTATTCAACTCATTCAGTCTCGCATACAACTCAGGCCACCTCAATTCAGAAGATGTTTATCATCCATGCCGTATAATTTAAGTCCCCGCCCCTGGCAGCCACCAACAAAAACACGATCATCTTCTGCTGATCATTTTAATCCTAATCTAATGTCTACACGTTTTTCGCCCACCTCCCCAACGAGGTTAGATACTTTTCCAAGTATCGCTCGATCTTCCCCCATATTTGGAGATGGACTAAACACACATCATAAAAAAACTCATTTTACAATTCCAGACGACAACGACCCCATAGACAGATCAAGCGAAGATAAAAAAACATCGACTAGAGAGGGATTCACCACCGATGCGGTCCACTGGTCTCACTGTCTCGCCTTTGGCCTTGGCATGGCTGCTGTGATTATCCCGATACTGATGAATGGCAATCAGCCTCAATCTTCATCAGTAAAAATACCTTCCTTTAAACGATAGATGATCTGAACACAAAGTATCGCCTAAGCATCATGCCGACTCATTGTTAATCTTTTCTCGCTTATACCTCTTTTTGTTCGTGATTAGAAAAAAACCACAGACTTTTCTGACTAAATATCTACCAACCAGATGGTAAAATACTCTCTTACAGCCTCACAAATACATTGCGTAAATGATCAAAAAAAGGTCGATAGATATCATAAAAGACCAATAATTCTTTGTATAAAACTGTGGATGACTTGTCAAATACCCGGTAGGCCAGGGGGATATTTGCGCGGTTATCCACATCGTTAAAAAAAACCCTTGAGTTATTCACAAATACTCACAAGTTACACCGAACTACCTTAGCGGTTACCCACATGGAATCACCTTACTTATACCATTGATTTAAATGGTAAAAAAACGGTTATCCTGCTTTTTTTAGTTACTCTATAACTACTACTAAAAAAAAAAATAATATATTTATAATAATAGAAAGACATAATAATTTTTAAGTTAGATGACATAGAACGATCCTTGGTCCAAGAAAGGAATCAACCGGTTGACAGTATTAAGACTCTGCTCTATCATTGCTTTTTTTTGAAATAAGCACTAATAGAGAACTTCCAATGAAAAGAACATTTCAACCGAGTAACCTAAAAAGAAAACGGACTCATGGTTTCCGCGCTAGAATGGCTACCGTTGGTGGGCGTGCTGTCATCCGTCGTCGTCGTGCAAAAGGCAGGAAAAAATTAAGTGCCTGATAAGCTTTGCTTTAAAAGGCAATACCGCTTGTTAGATCGGCCCGCTTTTTCAACAGTATTTGAGGCTAGAAAAAAACGATTTAGTGGAACCTTTATTATTTATTCTCACGAGAATCAATGTGACTACCCAAGGATTGGAATTATTTTATCTAAAAAGCAAGTTCGCTTAGCCTCAAAACGTAACCAACTACGGCGCTTAATTCGTGAATCTTTCAGATTGAACTTAACGACCTTGCCTCGCATGGATTTTGTACTCGTGGGTTTGAATGCCATGCAGCACTTAAATAGAAAAGAAATCGTGCAATGTATAGAAAAACAATGGGAATACTATCGACAGTCCTACGCAAGGGCTTAATTGGTATTGTTTCAATTTATCAGTGGGTGATAAGCCCATGGATTGGACCTTCTTGTCGCTTTACCCCCTCTTGCTCTGAGTATGCTAAAAATGCCATTGAACAATACGGGTGTATTAGAGGCGGAGGACTTGCTTTGGTTCGTTTATCGAAGTGTCATCCTTTTGGAGGATCCGGTCATGATCCTGTGATAAAGGCAAAGCCTGAAAAGGAAAAGTGTTAAGAAATTGTTATGTCATGATTTGAACTGAGAGGGTTTTATGGATATCAAAAGAACATTACTTTACATCGGCCTTGCTGCAATTGGTACATTGCTGTGGTCACAATGGCAACATGAGCACCCTTCTCAACTGCCTAAAGGTAATCAACCTATTTCTAAAAACGTGACTGCAAATGTTGCAAAAGATAGCAAACGCTTTATTCCCTCTTCCATAAAACCAACGGGACAGTCTTCAGCGATTCCAAAATCTAAAACTCATACAACGATAGCAGATAGTCAGATAATCACTGTTTCAACCGATGTTATGAATGTTGAAATCAATCTTAAAACAGGAGATTTAGTAAGTGCTAGTCTTCCCCAATATGCGATTTCCTTGGATCAGCCAAAGAGTCCAGTTACTATCTTAAGCAACACCTCCGGAAAGAAATATGAGTTACAAAGCGGTGTAATTAGCTCAGAACAACAACCGATGCCAGTAACATATACTGCCAGTCAAACACACTTTTCTTTGCAGCCGGGTCAAGAGCAATTAGAGGTGAATTTAAAATCGACAGCGGGTGATCTAGTAGTGAACAAAACGTATCGTTTCAAGCGAGGAGAATACCATGCTTCACTAGAAACTACCGTTACGAATAAAGGTCAGCAATCATGGAACGGACAGTGGTTTCAGCAAATCACTCGCCAGAATGTACCTAGCTCAACCCATCACATCCGCTCTTATGATGGTGCTGCGATCTCAACACCAAAGACTCCTTATAAAAAAGTGAGTTACGAGCTCATGGATAAGACACCTGTCAACGAGTCCATTACGGGCGGGTGGATCGCTATGCAACAACCTTATTTTGTTTCAGCTTGGGTACCACCCAATACAGAATCTTATCGGTACTATAGCCATGTCGAGGAGCCTCAGGATGGCACTGCGAATCTGTATACCATCGGCTATTTAAGCCCGGATTGGAAGCTGAGCGCGGGCGAGAAAAAGACACAATTAACTCAGTTCTACATAGGTCCTGAAATTGCAAAAGATCTAGCGCCTGTTGCTCCCGCATTGAAGCTGACCATTGATTATGGTTTTTTGTCACCGATCTCAAGTATCATTTTCATGATTATGAATCATATACACCAGGTGATTGGTAATTGGGGATGGTCAATTATTCTAGTGACCTTATGTATCAAGTTATTGTTTTACTGGCCCTCAGCACAAAGTTACAAGTCAATGGCGAAGATGCGAAAAGTCCAACCACGCTTACAAGCGCTTAAAGATCGTTTTGGAGACGACAAAGCCGCGCTCAGTAAGGCGACTATGGAGTTTTATCGCAAGGAGAAGGTTAATCCTATGGGTGGCTGTTTACCGATGATTATCCAGATTCCTGTGTTCTTTGCTTTATATTACGTCTTAATTGAAAGTGTCGAGTTGCGACAGGCTCCTTTTATCCTATGGATTCATGACTTATCGATTAAAGACCCGTATTACGTCTTGCCTATTTTGATGGGGTTGAGTATGTTTTTACAACAGAAAATTAGTCCTGCGCCGCCAGATCCAACGCAAGCAAAAATGATGATGTTAATGCCAGTAGTCTTTACAGTGGTGTTCTTATCATTTCCAGCTGGACTGGTCCTGTATTGGTTGACTAATAATATCCTTAGTATTGGTCAGCAGTGGTATATCATGAATACCTTTAACGATAAGAAAAAACGAAAAAAATAACTCGGTGAATAATGAGGTATCGCAGATTATGCACTCAAAGAGATCGACAGCAGTAACCACCATTGCTGCTGTTGCCACACCGATCGGTCGCGGTGGGATAGGAATCGTTAGACTATCAGGTCCAAAAGCTTTCCAAATCAGTGAAATGGTCACCCATAGAAAAATCTCACCAAGAAAAGCCACATTTTGTACATTCCAACACCCTGATGGTACGGCCATTGATGAGGGGATTGCTCTCTTATTTAAAGCACCTCATTCATTCACCGGAGAGGACGTTGTTGAATTACAAGGCCATGGGGGAGTGGCTGTGTTGCAACAAGTCTTGGAAGCAGTTTGTGCTGCAGGTGCTGTCATGGCGCTTCCTGGTGAGTTTTCAGAAAGAGCTTTCTTAAATGGAAAAATGGATTTAGTACAAGCTGAGGCTGTTGCTGATTTAATTGATGCAAGCTCCAATCAAGCAGCACAAGGAGCCTTACGATCATTACAAGGAGAGTTCTCGAAAAAAATCTTAGAATTAAATCAATGCGTCATCCGTATCAGGGTGTTGTTGGAATCTGCATTGGATTTTTCAGACGAAGAAATTCCTTTAGTAGAGACTCAGCAAGTCAAAGATCAGTTGGATGAATTAGTGTTGCGGACAGAAAAAATCATCGCTATGGCTCAACAAGGAGCTCGCTTACACCAAGGTTTATCTGTTGTAATTTTAGGTCGACCCAATGCCGGTAAATCCAGCTTATTAAATTGCCTAGCCCAAAAAGAGACAGCTATTGTGACTGATATAGCGGGTACGACGCGCGATGTTTTGCAAGAGTCTATTCACATACAGGGAATGCCCCTTCACATTATCGATACGGCTGGCCTTCGAGAAACGGATGACGTGATTGAACGAGAAGGAGTGCGTCGAGCCTGGCTTCAAGCACAACAGGCTGACTGTATTGTTTGGGTCTTGGATGTATCTGATCATCTTTTATCTCCTGAGGATTTGATGGAACAGTATGCCGTTATTCAGAAGAACCGATCACCGGCAACTCCTGTGGTAGTTATCTTGAACAAAGAAGATTTAAAACAAACAATGCTGCTACCAGAGTCATTACAGCATCTTCCACACTTTAAAGTTTCTGCAAAATACCAACAAGGCATAGAAGAATTCAAAAAGTATTTGTTGAGTGTGGCGGGGGTACAATGCAATGAAGGAGGAACCTTTAGCGCAAGAACACGCCATATACATGCCTTACAACATGCTTTAACTAAAATGAGTCACGCAATAGAGATTTTACAACAGACTCAAGCCTTCGAATTAGTGGCTGAAGAATTGAAAATGTCTCAACGCGCTTTAGGGGAAATCACAGGCCACGTCACTAGCGATGATTTACTTGGAGAGATTTTCTCTACTTTTTGTATTGGAAAATAACTAGTGTACCTTGATCGGTGATTGATCTTATTTAGGCCTCGTATTAACATGATTCAAATTTAGCAGATAAAAGCATAGGGATGCGCATGCGAGGCTTTAAATTTTCACATTGGATTCAGTGTATATTATGCTTTGTTGTTCTGGTGTGGCTTAGTCTAGGCTGTGCTCGTTCTATGGCTGGAGAATTATCAAACGGGCCAGCAATACCCGTGAATGTACATTTACATGTTCAAGAGATTTCAAACATAGACGCCACAGAGGGAACTTTTATACTGTATTACACCTTGACTTACGATTGGCGAGAAAATTTTGGTTTTGACAAACAGTACTTAAATTCGAAAGCAACGAGTTTTTTAAACACCATATGGGAACCTAAACTTCACTTTGCTAACCAAGCAGAGAGTCCTGTAATCTATGAGCAAAGTGTGATTACACATAAAAATGGATCTATTGTTGTCAATCAGTATGGGCAGGTTACCCTGAGGGCAGACTATTATTTTAAAAACTTTCCATTTGATACACAGAATTTTCCAATTTTAATAACATCGCCCTACGAGAAGGTTAAATTAATTGACACCGGTGAATCCTTGACACTGAATGAAACGATTAAAAAGAATTCATGGCATCTAACGGGTTTTAATCATTCTATTGAGCGAGTCCCTAATACTTTTGCTCAAAGCAAAGTGAGTCAACTTAAAGTATCGATTTTCATGAAGCGAGATGAGCTATATTACATCACGAAAATGTATGTACCACTATTAACCTTTATTTTAATTACGTGTGCTATTTTTTCTTATCCTGATCCGGACTTTCGTTTTAAAATACCGGTATTACTGACCTGCTTGGTACTGATTTCTCTTTTTTCGTTACGAGTTTTCGCTGAGATCCCACCGGTGTCTTATCTAACTAGGCTTGATCATATTATAGCATTGAGTCGGTTGTGGTTGATCACAGGGTTTATTTACAGTCTGACTATCTATTTGATTCGGCTTTCTCGTAAAGAAGAGACACCAGATGTTTTATCGCGTAGGAAGATAATTATACGTTGTTGTTTCCCACTAGGTTATTTTTTTATTTGGTTATTCGCCGTTTTAAAGGGTATTTCATTATAAACGTCAACACCAAAGATGCGAGTTCATTACAAAAAAGGAAGACGGTTGAAAGACACAAAAAATCTCGATATCTCAACAATAGCAGCGCATTGTTCTACATACCATGAAGAACCAACAGCTGCACTGACCGTACCCATTTTTGCAACGTCCACCTTCAAGCAACAAACACCCGGAGAACACTGTGGGTATGATTATGCTCGTTCTACAAATCCGACACGCTCAGCCTATGAATCCGCAGTTGCGCAATTAGAGTGTGGCGAACAAGCATTTGCTTTTTCATCAGGGATGGCAGCAATCGATGTGGTACTGAATCTTTTAGATCACGGTTCTCACTTGATCGCAAACGAGGATATGTACGGCGGTACTTATCGCTTATTGCATCAGGTCAAAAAACAAACATCCAACCTGTATACAACCTGTGTGGACGGTACTCAGATTGAAAATATTGAGTCTGCTATTACAGATCAGACAAAAATGATATGGGTTGAATCACCAAGTAATCCAGTATTAAAAATTGTCGACCTAACGGCTATCATTGCATTAGCAAAAGCCTATCAACTGATAGTCGTGGTTGATAATACTTTTGCAACACCGTATTTACAAAAACCACTGGAACTAGGCGCAGACATTGTCATCCACTCTGCGACTAAGTATTTGAATGGACATTGTGATGTAATCAGTGGAGTTGCTGTTGTTGGAAATAATACAGCTCTTCGAGAGCGATTATCTTTTCTACATAATGCATCTGGAGCTATTTGCTCTCCATTCGACAGTTTTTTAGTGATGAGGGGAATCAAAACACTAGCATTACGACTGAAACAGCAGTGTGCAAGTGCTGAGAAAATTGCTCTATTTTTATCAGAGCATCCGGCTATAAAGGCGACTCACTATCCAGGACTATCCTCTCATCCTCAATACGAATTGGCTTGTCGTCAGATGAGAGCGTTTGGAGGAATGGTGTCACTGGAATTATTTTCATCAAAAGCGGTTGACCAATTTCTTAAACGATTGCAGATTTTCACCCTTGCTGAAAGTTTGGGGGGGATTCAAAGTTTAATTTCACACCCGGCGACTATGACACATGCAGCCATACCCATTGAACAACGCGAAAAATATGGTATAACAGACACCTTATTGCGGTTATCGATCGGTATAGAATCCACAGATGATCTTTTACGGGATTTAGAGCAGGCATTATCCTAGTGTTTCAAGTACTTAAGCAGATTACCTTTTGTTATGGGCATCGTCTCATTCGTTATACGGGCAAGTGCCAGCATCTCCATGGTCATGATGCGATGGCAGAAGTGGTGATCGAGCGTGATGGATTAGACGATCGTGGTATGGTCGTGGATTTTTCAGATATTAAGGCAGACGTCACTTCATGGATTGATCAGCACCTCGATCACAAGATGCTGTTGTGTAAGGATGATCCAATTGTCGAACAGCTGAAAGCTTTCGGTGAGCCGCTATTTCTGCTTGATGGGAATCCAACTGCAGAAAATATAGCAAAAGTAATTTTTGACCAAACAGCGCGGATGGGGCATAACGTTGTTGAAGTCCGCTTGTGGGAATCGCCAACAAGCTGTGCCGTATATCGTCGATAATCCATTCAATGCACGAGCATCCTTGACTAGTTTGGATAAACCCCTGTTATTCAATAAAAAAACATTTATACTGTTTGCGCGGTAATAGTCCACAAGTGAGGAGAGTATGCAAACGTCATTATTTACATCGGAGTCTGTGAGTGAAGGGCATCCAGATAAGATTGCAGATCAAATTTCAGATGCCATCTTAGATGCCTTAATGACAAAAGATCCTAACTGTCGCGTTGCATGTGAAACGTTAGTCAAAAATGGCATGGTGATCATAGCCGGTGAGATATCAACTAATGTGTGGGTTGATATGGAAAATATTGCTCGTGAAACTATTCGGAGTATTGGCTATGATAATGCAGATTTAGGTTTTCATGCTGATACATGTGCTGTGATTAATGCTGTCGGTAAACAATCGGTTGATATTGCAGCAGGTGTTGATGTCACTGCAGACAAAGAGTTAGGCGCTGGCGATCAGGGGCTGATGTTTGGTTATGCTTCAAATGAAACGGACGTCTTCATGCCGGCTCCCATCACCTACGCTCACCGATTAGTCGAAAAACAATCAGAAGTCCGTAAGAATGGTACACTTCCTTGGTTGCGACCAGATGCCAAGAGTCAATTAACCTTCCAGTATCGCGATCACAAGCCAATTGGTATCGATTGCATTGTGTTATCGACACAACATGATCCTGAAGTCTCACAAAAAGATCTATACGAAGCTGTGATGGAAGAAATTATCAAGACGACTCTTCCCGCCGAATGGCTGTTGCCAACGACGCGATATTTGATTAATCCAACAGGCCGCTTTGTGATTGGCGGCCCGGTTGGTGATTGTGGATTGACAGGGCGTAAAATTATTGTCGATACCTATGGCGGTATGGCTAGGCACGGTGGTGGTTGTTTTTCTGGAAAAGACCCTTCAAAGGTTGATCGATCCGCTGCTTATGCGGCACGCTATGTCGCTAAGAATATTGTTGCGGCTGGATTAGCAGCACGTTGTGAGGTTCAACTGGCTTATGCGATAGGGGTGGCTGACCCTGTTTCAATTAGCGTTGAAACTTTTGGAACAGGAGTCATTGGAGACGAGGATATTGCGGCGTTAATCCCAAACTACTTTCACTTAAGTGTTGCGGGGATTATACAACAGTTGGATTTATTGAGGCCAATCTACCAACAAACGGCCACGTATGGACATTTTGGTCGCACTCAAGCAGAGTTAAGTTGGGAAAATACAGAACTTGCTGCTCAGATTAAACAAGATATGCATTTAGTTGCAGTCGCTGAATAAAATGATAGGGGAATAAGGACATGACAATGACTATGGAACAGACAACCGCTGACTTTCAAATTGCCGATATTTCGCTGGCAGCCTGGGGGCGAAAAGAAATTGAGATGGCTGAAAAAGAAATGCCAGGCTTAATGGCTTTGCGCGAAGAGTATGCTAACAGTCAACCATTGAGTGGTGCTCGAATTTCTGGTTGCGTGCACATGACTATTCAAACTGCAGTCTTAATTGAAACTTTAGTGGCTTTAGGTGCCGAAGTACGATGGACAACCTGTAATATTTATTCCACACAAGATCACGCGGCAGCGGCCATTGTAAAAGCTGGAACTCCTGTATTTGCCTGGAAGGGGCAAACCGAAGAGGAGTTTGAGTCGTGTTTAAAGAAAACATTGTTTGGTCCTAACGGTTGGGTCCCCAATATGATTCTTGACGATGGTGGTGATCTGACTGCTATGGTACATGATCAATTTCCAGAACTGTTGGATGGTATTCGAGGCTTATCGGAGCAAACTACCACCGGTGTTCATCGTCTTTATGATATGGCTGAAAAGTCAGCATTAAAAATTCCCGCGATAAATGTCAATGATGCGGTGACTAAAACAAAATTTGATAATCTCTATGGCTGTCGTGAGTCTTTAGTTGATGCTTTAAAGCGAGCAACTGATGTGATGATTGCCGGTAAAGTTGCCGTTGTTTGCGGTTATGGCGATGTTGGAAAAGGTTGCGCGCAATCATTGCGAGGACTAGGAGCTACTGTTTGGGTAACAGAGATTGATCCTATTTGTGCCCTACAAGCGACCATGGAAGGCTTTCGTGTCGTTGATCTTGATAAAGTGGCGAGCGAAGTGAATATTGTTGTCACAACGACAGGCTGTCGTGATGTAGTAACACATAGTCATATGCAAGCCATGAAGGATCAGACGATAGTCTGTAACATTGGACACTTTGATTTGGAGATTGATGTTGCGTCTCTAGAGCAATACCCTTGGGAAAACATTAAGCCTCAGGTTGATGAAGTTATTTTTCCTGATGGTAAAAAACTAATTTTATTGGCACGTGGGCGTTTGGTAAATTTAGGTTGTGCAACAGGACATCCTAGTTTTGTCATGTCTAATTCATTCACCAACCAAACGTTAGCACAGATAGAATTATGGAATCATAGTGCAAAGTATCAGAATCAGGTGTACGTGTTACCTAAACATCTGGATGAAAAAGTGGCCCGCTTACATTTACAGAAGGTGGGGGCTCATTTGACAACACTCAATGATACTCAGGCAGATTACTTAGGCTTAAAAGCTGAGGGGCCCTTTAAGCCCGAACATTATCGTTATTAATTAGCGTTACTTGGGGGGATGTTGAATGAAATGGTTAATACAGTATTTAGTATTGGGCTTAATGGCCTTACTTTTGATGGGCTGTCAGCCACAGTATAAAAAGCAAACGTCATTTACAGACCCCCTTTCATTATCTGGAAAAGCTTGTGTTGCTAAATGTGCACAAGACAAAGCGTATTGTGATAAGCGTACTTCACAAACTGTTGAAGGATGTAAAGAGGCCGCTCATCAACGAGCGGTTCTTGATTACCAAGAATATCAAACGCATTATGACCCAGTTGACCGTCCTGAAAAAAAGGTCGATGATTTTTATGATGACTCAGCGTGTCAGCTAGCAGTACCATGTACTAGTGCTTACAACCAGTGTTTTATTCATTGTGGTGGAAGTCTTCATCAAGTGGATGTGTGTGTGAAAAATTGTCCCAAAGTAACCACAGCAGCGAGTTAGTTGCTTGAAGTTGAGCATTGAATCAACAGATTGTGAAAGTTTTTGCTGTATTTTACAGTTATTTAGTTAGAGATATGTTTTCGCAAAACTCGAGCCCCATAAAAATACATTAGGGGCATTGAAAAATGCGCTAGCGTCCATTGCTAGCCTTATAGTAACTACTCTCTTCGCCAATTCATTTTAAATTGATTGAACTTATAAATAGTCAGTTTCAGTATCATCATCAAACCACAGAGTACCTAGAGTAGAGGATAGCTGATCTCAACAAAATTCCGGTTTGAGGATGTTAAAACCAACCGCCTGACTGATGGGTACATCAGTGGACACAGGATTTTTATCTTACCTAAGAATGATAAGACATCATTGTAAGGCTTATAAGCCTACGAGACCTCTGACTTCAGCTAGAATTGGAGCTGTAATCTTCTGTGCCTTGTGAGCCCCCTCCACTAAGTGTGCAAAAACGGTATTTGGATGAGTAATAAGGTCTTGGTAGCGCACGCGTGGAGCCTCAAGTAGCTGATCTAAATACTCAAAGACGATTTGTTTAGCATCACCCCAGCTAATACCCTCAGCGTAGGCTTGCCGAAAAGCCTCAGTTTCTTCTGGTGTTGCAATAGCGCTATAGATTGAAAATAATGTACAGCCTTCTGTGGACTTTGGCTCGCCAGGCATTAATGAGTTTGTCACAATTTTCATAATGTGTTTACGCAATGGCTTAGAGTCGAGAAAGATTGGGATCGTATTATCGTAGCTTTTACTCATTTTCCTGCCATCTCGACCTAGAATGGTTTGAGTTTTTTCATCAATCATGGCCTTAGGTAGTGTGAAAAAGTCTTGTTGATAAACATGATTAAATCGCGCAGCAATGTCCCGAGCGATTTCAACGTGTTGCAGTTGATCTTTACCCACAGGAATACTGTCTGCATTAAAAGCGAGAATATCTGCTGCCATGAGGATGGGGTAGCAAAAAAGACCCATGGTGATCGCTTTATCGGCATCTTGTTTGTTTTCGATATTATCTGTTACTTTGTCTTTATAGGCATGAGCGCGATTGAGCAGTCCTTTTCCTGCAATAGACGTTAATATCCAATTTAATTCAAGGATTTCAGGGATATCTGATTGACGATAAAAAATTGTTTTTTTTGGGTCTAGTCCAAGAGCTAACCAGGTAGCAGCAACATGAAGAATGTCATTTTGGCGACTCTTTGCATCCCATTGTTTGATTAAGGAGTGAAGGTCTGCAATAAAATACAGGTGCTCATGACCATCGTTTTGAGAAGCTAATGCAGGGCGGATACAGCCAATGTAGTTTCCTAGGTGAGGTATGCCTGAAGGAGTGATTCCTGTTAAAACTCGGTGTGACATTATAAAGCTCCAAAACTCTCCGAAGATAAGATCAGAATTATACACAACTCCACTCTAGTTGTTATCTCTGTAGGATGTAAATAGTGTTTTCTTAAAATTGAATACCCGTTGTGTATCTTAAAATGTAATGATTAAAAATTGCACGCAGGTCTATTGAGTAAAATTTCTGTAGGTAACAATCTTTCTAGCCAATAGACGAAGGACTCTGTTACAATGCCCGCCATGTCAGAATCGTTCGATAACAATCACCCTATTTTACAATCACTGAATGATGCTCAGTGTGCCGCTGTCTCGGCTCCCGATGCCCATCGCCTTGTGCTAGCTGGTGCTGGTAGTGGTAAGACTCGTGTTTTAGTGCATCGTATTGCTTGGTTGATGGCAGAGCATCATATTTCGCCGTTTGGTATTCTATCAGTCACCTTTACCAATAAAGCGGCCCACGAAATGCGTTCTCGTATCGAGGCGTTGCGAGGCATACCCTTGAAAGGGATGTGGGTAGGTACCTTTCATGGTTTAGCGCATCGATTGCTTCGTGCTCATTATGAAGCTGCAGAATTACCGGAAAGTTTTCAAATAATGGATAGCGATGATCAGTTGCGACTGATTAAACGCTTAATGCGTGACTTATCCATTGATGATACCAAATGGCCACCAAAACAAATTCAGTGGTTCATTAATCACAGTAAAGAGGAAGGGCGTCGTCCTCAGCAAACCTCATCCAGTGGGGGCTATCATCAGGATGTTATGCAGCAAGTGTACGTCGCGTATGAATCACTCTGCCGACGTAGTGGATTGGTCGATTTTTCAGAGTTACTGCTACGTTCATTGGAATTGCTTCAGCAAAACCCTGATATTGCGCATCATTATCAACAGCGATTTGCTCATATTTTGGTGGATGAGTTCCAAGATACCAACACCATTCAATACCTATGGTTGCAAGCATTAGCCGGTCCTCAAACGATTCTAATGGCGGTGGGAGATGATGATCAATCTATTTA
>DCQA01000019.1:64291-78801 GCA_002323325.1 Coxiellaceae bacterium UBA1530
GATGATGATCAATCTATTTACAGCTGGCGTGGAGCTAAGATTGAAAATATCCATCGATTTTCCAGGGACTATCCTGCGTGTGAAACTATTCGCTTGGAACAAAACTATCGTTCAACACAAACTATATTAAACGCAGCAAATGCCGTTATTGAAAACAATCAAGGTCGTCTGGGTAAAGAGTTATGGACTCAGGGTGATCGTGGTGAGTCCATAGAGCTTTATCCGGCATTCAGTGAACAAGATGAAGCCTATTACATTGTAGCGTCAATTAAAGAGTTGCATAGTCACGGATTTCAATACTCTGAAATTGCCCTTCTCTATCGCTCTAACGCCCAATCGCGTGTATTAGAAGAACGTTTATTAGAATCCAAAATACCGTATCGGATATATGGTGGCCAGAAGTTCTTCGAGCGTGCTGAGATAAAAGATGCCCTGGGCTACTTACGTTTAATTGCAAATCGTCAAGATGATGCTGCTTTTGAGCGCATTGTTAACACACCGACACGAGGGATTGGCAATACTACATTAATCAAAATCAGGGAAGGAGCAAGAGACAATGCGGCTTCTTTATGGGATACAGCACAATATTTTATTGAGCAGGGGTTGTTGTCAGGGCGCGCATCCAGCGCATTGCAAGGCTTTACTGATTTAATTGACGCCTTAGATCATTCAACTCAAGAGTCTTCGTTGGGGCAACAGGTCGATCACGTTCTGCAGAAAAGTACCTTGATGGCCCATTATCAAAAAGATCGTTCAGAAAAAGGTTTATCACGTGTAGAGAACTTATCGGAGCTGATTACGGCAACCGAACAGTTTGTTGTTAGTGACGAAGATCATGAATTGACACCATTAGCCGCGTTTTTATCACACGTCGCACTAGAAACGGGAGAGACTCAGTCAGAAGAACACAGTGATTGTGTGAGTTTAATGACTTTACATGCCGCTAAAGGACTCGAGTTTCCAGTAGTGTTTTTAACAGGACTTGAGGAAGGCTTGTTTCCACACAAAATGGCAACCGAAGAGCCTCATGGTTTAGAAGAAGAGCGACGTTTATGTTATGTCGGTATGACACGTGCGATGAAACGCCTAATTATCACGTATGCCGAGTCCCGTCGTATGCATGGATCTGAGCAATATCATCGCCCTTCTCGCTTTATCGCAGAGATGCCGCAGGAGCTCTTGCGGTCAGTGAGGGCAAAAACTAAGGTGACGCGACCGAATGCTTATCAACGTAACACCGGTGTCATGCATCAAAAAAGTCAGGCACGTTATACATCAGGTGCCTCAGCGGGTGCTCCTGGACTCAATTTGGGTGATCGCGTCGCTCATGAAAAGTTTGGTCAGGGGACCATCATAAATTACGAAGGTTCAGGCGATCATGCTCGTGTACAAGTACAGTTTGATGCTCATGGTAGCAAATGGTTAGTGGCGAGTTTTGCTCGATTAACCTTAGTCTGAAAAAACCGGATTCAGTGTTTTGATAAAAAGAACGGATGGCCACTAGCCATTAATTTAGGCCTTTTATTGTGACACAACAAGCGAAAAAGCTCTTGATGAAACCAGTAGGGAGTGATTTTAGAAAATAATCTACCCTTAAGCTTTTTTGCTTTCCAGGTTGTTTTCGCGCATCCAGTCACCACTAATAAATTTACTCATATAGTTGCGAATAGAATCTGGCAAGATAACAACGACTCTGTCATTGGCAGAGAGAAGTTGCGCGGCTTGGAGTGCTCCCCAAACGGCAGCCCCACTCGATCCACCCACTAATAAACCCTCCTCTTTAATGAGTCGTTTAGCCATCATGAAGGAGTTATGGTCATTAGTTTTGATAAATTGATCGATTAAATCACGTTGGAATACATCTGGAAAAAAGTCGTATCCAATACCTTCAACGTGATAATGGTCAACGGTATTACCTCCTCCAAGAATAGACCCTTCAGGATCAACGCCTACTACTTTTACGTGTGGATGAGTGAGTTTGATTCGTTGAGCAATACCAGAGATAGTTCCACCAGTTCCCATACCAGCAACCACCATTGAAAGATTTTCACCTGCAGCCTGCAAAATTTCTTCAGCTGTACCTTGAACGTGTGCCTCAGGATTTTCTGGGTTAGCGTATTGATCGAGTACATGGGCATTAGGCAGTTCATTTTGTAAGCGGTTAGCTAGGGCAATATGGCTGTCTGGGCTGTCAAAAGGTGCATCAGACGGCGTTCGATAGATAGTGGCTCCCAGAGATTCAAGCACGAGTTGTTTTTCTTGACTCATCTTTTCAGGCATTGTAATGATAATATTGTATCCTTTAACGGCGCCAGCAAGGGCAATTCCTATCCCTGTATTACCCGATGTGGGTTCAATGAGCGTATCTCCTGGTTTAATTCGTCCTGCTTGTTCAGCTTTCTCGATCATACGAAAGCCAATTCGGTCTTTCACGGACCCACCAGGATTCATGAATTCACATTTTACCAGCAGTTCACAAGGTAATTCCTGACCAATATGATTAAGTTTTACAAGGGGTGTATTTCCGATAGTATCTAGAATAGTTGGGTATATCACTCAGCTCTCCCTATTTTATCTTTCTAATATGGTATCAACCCCCTACCTTGCGTCAACTATTTAACTCAAAGTTCGTGATTTATACGGTCTTTACATGATGTTTAAATGCGTTAACCTAGGTAAATAAAAAATAAATTGTCATAGTAAGGAGTAATTATGATTGACCCTAAGCATATTAATGAGTTTGTTCAAAAGATTTTGGATGAGCTACCGGATGGCATAAAGGAATTGCCCTCGGAAATGCAAGCACATCTAAAGGCAGGACTACTCGCTGCTTTTTCAAAAATGGAGTTAGTCACACGGGAAGAGTTTGATACTCAGGCGGCTGTCTTACGCAAAACACGGATGAAATTAGAAATGTTAGAAAAGAAAATATCAGAACTTGAATCTAAACCATCGTCTGAATGACCTTCGCAGCAGTTCAATCACGAACCATTGTGGGTGTCTCGACCTCGCCTGTACGTATCGAAGTGCATTTATCGAGAGGGCTTCCCAGCTTTACTATGGTAGGTTTGCCTGAAAAAGCAGTGAAAGAGAGTAAAGATCGGGTACGTAGCGCTCTTTTGAACGCAGGTTTTGAATTTCCAACAAAAAGAATCGTTGTCAATCTTTCTCCTGCAGATTTACCCAAAGAAGGTAGTCGATTTGATGTACCAATGGCTCTGGGTATCTTAATTGCATCAGGCCAATTGCATCAAGATAGTGTGAAGGATTATGAGTGTATGGGTGAGTTAACCCTAGATGGGCAGTTATTGTCTGTTCCAGGTATATTGCCGATTGCTCTCGCTGTTCAAAAGTCGCGTGCTGCTTTGTTAGTTCCTCAAGATAATGTAGCCGAAGCTTCTGTCATTCAATCCATACGAGTATTTGGTGCTGCAACGTTATTGTCTGTGTGTCAGCATTTGAAGGGAATTGTGCCGATACCACCTAATAATATGCGATCAAGACACTCTACAGTCGATCGATATTTAGATATGAAAGATGTTAAAGGCCAAGCACAAGGTCGACGCGCTCTTGAGATTGCCGCGTGCGGCGGACACAGTTTGTTATTAAGAGGTCCCCCAGGAGCGGGTAAATCCATGTTGGCAAGTCGTTTACCTGGGTTATTATCACCAATGACTGTTGAGCAAGCAGAGCAAACGGCTGCGATTTACTCAGTGAGTCAAAATGGATTTCACTCTCATCAATGGTTACGACGCCCTTTTCGAGCTCCTCATCACACTGCCTCATGTGTGGCGTTAGTGGGTGGAGGTAACCCACCCCGCCCAGGCGAAATATCATTAGCGCATCATGGTGTATTATTTTTAGATGAGCTACCTGAATTCCATCGGACTGCGCTGGAGGCTTTACGAGAACCTCTAGAAAACGGTTTCGTGAGTATCGCCAGATCATCACGATGTGTAAAGTTTCCAGCACAGTTTCAGTTAGTTGTGGCAATGAACCCATGTCCATGCGGGTATGCTTCTGATGAATACATAGCTTGTCAATGCAATATAGAAGGTATAAGACGGTATCAAATGAAACTTTCAGGCCCATTACTGGATAGATTGGATATTCATATCGAAATACCACGTTTACAACCACAAGACTGGTTCGGCGATCATACTCACCATCAGGAGTCATCTGACACGATTCGTCAGCGCATCATGGAAGCGCAGCTACGTCAATTAGAGCGCAATAAAGTATTGAATGCGCGTATGACTTCACATCAGTTATCAGCGTGTTGTGCCATTAATCCATCAACACAACGCCTACTTGAGCGAGCTATGACCTTACAGCATTTCTCAGGACGTACCTTGCATCGATTATTATCAATTGCGAGAACTATTGCAGATCTGTCAGGTCTGGATAAGGTCTGTGAGTCGCATGTCCTTGAAGCATTGAGTTATCGCGCTCTGTCATCTGTTGCGACATGAGTACTTGTAGCCTGATAGCTCTGGTCTGATGATGCATTTCGCGTATAATGGCCTCACTTTGCGCCCGTAGCTCAGTTGGATAGAGCGTCGGCCTCCGAAGCCGAAGGTCACAGGTTCGACTCCTGTCGGGCGCACCACTAGCATTATTGATTAATATGAGGCCACTATGTGGTTAGCTGCGTGTATTCGGCAAAGATTTTCCATTTATTTACGTTTAATCAGATGGGATAAGCCCGTTGGTAGTTTGTTGTTGTTGTGGCCAACGTTGTCAGCATTATGGTTAGCGAGTGAGGGTACCCCCTCACTGTCATTGATCATTATTTTTGTGCTGGGCGTTTTCGTCATGCGCGCAGCAGGATGCGTCATTAATGATATTGCAGACCGTCAAATTGATGGTCTTGTGAAAAGAACGCAGGATCGCCCGTTAGCTCAAAAAGAGCTATCCACTTTGGAGGCACTATGTTTTTTTATTACTCTTATCATCATTGCATTGGGCTTGGTTTTATTATTACCGTCCCTATGTTTAATCATAGCTCTATGCGCTTTATGTTTTGCTGTTGTATATCCGTGGACAAAACGGTGGTTGCCCTACCCACAAATCGTATTGGGTATTGCGTTTAATGCAGGAATTCTTATGGCCTATGGTGCAGTTCAGCACACCCTTCCCTTTGTTAGTTGGTTTCTATACATGACTGCAGTGATTTGGACGTTTGGTTATGACACAATTTACGCAATGGTGGATCAAGATGATGACTTGTTAATTGGTATTAACTCTTCGGCAATTAGCCTTGGAAAACAACTTCTTTTTGTTGTTGGTGGTGTATATATCTGTATTATTTTATGTTTACTACTATTAGGGATCATGGTGAAGATGAACCTGTGGTACTACGCGGGTGTGACGTTATGCAGTTTTCTTTTTATTCGTCAGATGTATTGGATTAGGTCCCACGATACCGAGCGTTGTTTCCAAGCTTTTCTAGCAAATCATCGGGCATGGTTGATTCTATTGCTCGGTATTATCGTAAATTATTTATAGTGGGAAGACAGTCTCTATTTAAAAATTAACGTCGATGATACCAAAAGCCACGGCCTGGGCAACCAACTGCGAGGATGAATTAACCTGCATTTTTTGCATAAGGTTGGCACGATGTACCTCCACAGTATTTTTACTGATGGATAATTCATCAGCAATCAATTTTGATGACTGTCCATCAGCAATGAGTTGTAAGATATCAAGTTCTCTTCGGGTTAAAGCATGGATCTGTTTTCTAAAGTCGTCTGTAAGAGCTTGTCTTTTTTTATTGCTCTGATCAGATTTGAGAATAGAGAATACTGAATCAAGTAACTCCTGGTTATTAATCGGCTTCGTGAGAAAATCTTTTGCACCATCTTGTATCGCCTTAACAGCCATACGTACATCAGCATGGCCACTCACAAAAATAATGGGTGTGTTTATAAGTTGTGCTTTAAGTTGTTGGAATAATTGGAGTCCACTCATCCCTGGTAGGCGAATATCACAAATAATACAGTGAATCTCTGTATGGGTGTCCTCTAGGAAAGCTTCTGCCGTCAAATAATGCGTCGATTTAAGTTGTACCGAGTCTAACAAACTCGATAGTACATCGGCAAAAGAAAGATTATCTTCGATTATGGCAAGATGTTTATTCTTAAATGTCATAGTTATTCCATTTTAGGTATGAGGTAAATAATTAAATTTAAGGGCCAAGGTTGGGCGATTAGGCCTCTAGTGCTCATATCGCATCGAGTATAAGAATAATTATGCCCTATGCCAATAGTACTTATCGTGAGAAGGACACACAGATGGTAAAGTTTATAATTAGTAAGTAGTTATTTTTAACTAAGACTAAGAGGTTGATTAAAAGTGACCAATTAAAGAGTGATCACATTGATAGAGGATACATTTTATCATCGTTCACTTCAGTGAATATTTGAAGACACATTAAGCGGGCGCCCTAAATACTCTTTTTCTAACGGTTTGGATTGGAGTACCGATGGGAACTATGCCGGAAATATCCGGGAGTGTATTTGTCTGAGAAGAAGATTTATCCTTGGCTCCAGAAGAGGCATTAGAGGCAGTGAATAAACTATGACTTAAGTTTGGCAATGGAGCACTTTTTGAGGGGGATAGTTTTTCACTTAAATTAGCATTAAATATTTGACGATGATACCTGAAAATCTCTTTTGTAGAATGAGCATTCATCATAGCTAAGATGCTCATCCAATCTTTACATAGGTTTGCAATATTTGGGTAGCGTTCCCCCTGACCTTGAATGCTGTATCTATGCATGATCACAGGTTCTGATGCCAGGTTTGTCATACTGTTAAATGTATAGAGCACGGGTAAAAAAATCGTGTTCTTCGGTATCATAAAGGGGTATATCGTAATGACTGTATGAAAAAACCTAGCATATTCCGGCCTATCGTCAATGAAGATCACTTTTGTTATCTCACTATGATGCATTGCAGAAAAATGCATGTGTAGCAGCAAGGTCGTGAACTTACTACTATCACTATATATAGCGTCCTGATTAAAAAGATGAGGCCAATTTAATTCAACATTCGCTTGGCGAAAATAAGAACTCTGATCAGAGGGTTGATTAATGAGCCACTGCTGGAAAGACTGACCGTGTATGTTCTTTTGTTGTCTAATCCATGATTCTAACTCTAACTCACTATTTAGCCAAGGTGAGGGTTCTTGTAATAAGTGACAAGGCTGTGTTTTAGAGGGTGAGATGAATAAGTCGGGTAGAAGGAAGGTCTCTAAGGTGATAAGAGCGTCATCAATGATCTTCATATCTTGGAGTGACTGTTTCATGGCTCGAAGACTGTAATAGATTGATCCATTAAAGTGAGTTTGAACTCTCAAAGGCGCATGAGTGGTTTTAGTTTGCCAAGCATTCATCATCATACCAAGAAGATCATGTGAAAAAGATTGTCTCAGTGAGGCACATGCCAGTGTGATTTTATGAATGTCTTTTGTCTGAATGGATAATTGTTCTTGGATTATGAAGCCAAGGATATTCTTTGCTTCTTCAGGATGGTGGCGGTACTGTTCAAGCAATGAACCATCGTGATCACCACAGATATAAAGAGAAGTCATGGAAATACAACAGTTGTAATAGTCATTATTACTATAGCTTCGTTTTAGCATAAAAACGATTGATCAAGGATACTTAATTTACAGTTAATATTTCTGCAGGCGTAAGTTTGATTATTAAATAATTATGCCAAAAAGTCGCTTACTTAAGTTGAAAAAGTATGGGCTCCGATGACAGGTCAGTGATTTTTTTATGATTAATCTAAGCGCATCAACATGCTGTTTACCCATAAGCCAATACCAATGGCTGTGACAATCCATGGAATAAAAGAAAGGTTGGGTTCGACGACGCTGATTAAACCAATGACGGTGGTCAAAATACCTGCGTACATAACGAGCCCGTGCTTAGTCTCTTTAAACGTTTTCTTGGCATAATGTTTTCTAAAACGTTGATTCTTTTCGAAGGCATCGAGAACGTCAAAAGCCATCCCGGGAACACGAATAGCTTTTTCTAGAAGAGGGCCCCATTCGTGGGCGCCAACCTGCAGAACTTTTTTAAGGCCGTGTTGCTCTTTAATCCATTGTTCAAGAATAGGCAGAGCGGTTTGCCAAAGATCTAACTCAGGGTAGAGTTTGCGACCCAGTGATTCGATACCAATGAGTGTTTTTTGTAATAGCATGAGTTGAGGCTGAACTTCCATTTTAAATTGCTTGGCGGTTTGAAATAATCGTAGGAGTAAATTCGCAAAAGAAATTTCAGACAGAGGTCTATCAAAAATCGGCTCACAAACCGTTCGGATAGCCGCTTCAAGTTGATCAACTCGTGTAGTGGGTGGTACCCATCCAGATTCGATATGCAGTTCTGCAACACGGTAGTAATCATGTTTAAAAAAGGCGAGTAAGTTTTCTCCTAGATAAAGTTTGTCTTCGGCATTCAGACTGCCCATAATGCCGAAATCAACACCCAAGTACATGGGATTTTCAGGATCATCGATATCGATAAATAAGTTGCCAGGGTGCATGTCAGCATGAAAGAAGCTATCTCTAAACACTTGTGTGAAAAAGATTTCTACACCGTACTGTGCAAGTTTTTTTAGATTGACGTGTTTATTTTTTAGTGTGTCAATATCAGAAATGCGAACACCGTAGATACGCTCCATTACTAGAATGTTGATATGAGTGTAATCCCAGTAAATTTTAGGGACATAGAGTTGAGTGGAATCTTTAAAGTTTCTCTTCAGTTGAGCAGCACTGGCTGCTTCGCGCATGAGATCTAATTCATTAAAGATGGTGTGCTCAAATTCTTTGACCAGCCCGATCAAATGTAGACGTTGAGAGCCAGGTAAGAAAATCTCAATTAGACGTGCTACAAAAAGCATTAGCTTGAGATCTTTTTTTAGCGTTTTTTTAATATTGGGTCTTAAAATTTTAACAATGACATCGCTACCATCAGGTAGAGTTGCCGCATGTACCTGAGCGACTGATGCGGAGGCCATAGGTATTTCATCGAACGACGCAAAGATATCATTAGCATCTTTTTGAAAGGTTTTTTGAATAGCTGCATGAACATCTTTAGATTTAAATGGCTTTACTTGATCTTGAAGTTTTTCAAGCTCCAAGATGATATCGGGTGGGAAAAAGTCTCCACGTACAGAGAGCATCTGGCCAAATTTCACAAAAATAGGCCCTAGTTTTTCAAGAGCTTTACGTAACGCCACGCCGCGTGGCTCAGATTTAACGAACCATTTGAAAATATTAATTCTACTTAATACCCGAAGGAGTTTCGATTGGCTACCAAGCAGCTGCCGAGTCAGCGTGTAGCCTAATAGTGTGGCAATGATGCGTATGGCACGAAAAAGTTGAGAGGGTGTAATCATGATGACGGACCTGAGTGCAGTTGTAGACGTTGGATACGAGCTTCTAAACGTTCGATATCTTGTTTGAGCACAGCAATATCAAGATAGTGCTGTTCAATATCGTCTATTGTTGGCAGAAAGCGTGCTTCATGAAAGACATAGTCTTTAACTGAGTTTTTTAATTGACCAATGACGCGACAAGCTACATTTTTTAGTTGTGTTGTATGGTATGAAATTTGATGAGCCAGTGTATCACCGGTAAGCTGCGCAAGGTGTGCTTCCCAATCAATGTTAACGTGCTTGAATAGATGACTTAATTTTTCAGCTATAGCCAAGTCACCACTGACTGTCATTTTGTTTTGAAACACAGCAGATTGACTACCTTTGTTCATAGCGACGATTAGAAAGCTTGGCAGAGTGCCACTAATAATGGTACTGGCGGGTTCGTGATGGTTATCTAAGACAGAGATATGATTTTCATTAAAAAGTAAGAAAAAGGTAACTTGGAGGTCAGTAAATTCAATTTTGATACACTTTCCAAGTAAAGGTGTCAGCGCCTCGTGAATGGAAGGGTCGAGCGTGAGACAACGGTTGAGTGCTGATTCTATTCCAGAGAGTACTAGTGTTTTCATTAGTATTTCATTCCTTTGTGAAGAGCAACGATTCCCCCGGATAGATTATGATAACTACAATCTTCAAAGCCCGCTGTTTCCATCATCCTTTGTAAGGTGATTTGGTCTGGGTGTTTTCGTATGGATTCAGCCAGATATTGATAGCTATCCCTGTCTTTAGCAATCCACTCACCCATACGAGGCAAGCATTCAAAAGAGTAGAAATCATAGGCTTTACTCAAGGCTGGCGAGATAGGTTGAGAGAACTCTAAGATTAATAAACGACCTCCTGGAGCAAGACAGTGATACATGGACTTTAAAGCCTGCTGTTTATCAGTGACGTTTCGCAAGCCAAATCCTATGATAATACGATCAAAGGTATGCTCCTCAAAGGGAAGGCATTCTGCATTGGCTTGAACAATTTTAATTCGGTTGATGTGACCTGAGTCCATAAGACGTTGTGTTGCAACATCTAACATTGCTTGATTAATATCTGCTAAGATGACCTCACCGTTGTCACCGACTTTTTCACTGATTTTTTTGGCAAGGTCTCCTGTGCCTCCAGCAAGGTCGAGAACACGATGACCTTTCTGGAATGCCCCATGTTGTATTGCAATTTGCTTCCAAATACGATGTAGTCCGAATGACATCACATCATTCATGATGTCGTATCGTGATGCTACGGAAGTGAAGACGTCTGCTACTTTATCAGTTTTCTCTGAGACAGGAACTTCTTGGTACCCAAAATGTGTGGTTTCTTCTTGTTTCATAACGATAATCATAGCTGAAAGCGACATCACCATAAAGCAAAAAAACGATTTCTGACTAGTTTCAGTGTTGCATTGTGTGTATAAGATCAGAGGCAGTATCATCTTGACCTTGATAAAGGGGTTTATCGGCTAAAATGCGGTATCTCTTTGAAAGTAGACTAGGTGAGCAAGGGTGATAGTTCCAAAGACTCAGGTTGGTTGATAGTAAAAGCTTGCACTGTTCTTGTGTTGAAAGTGCCTAGTAAGACGAAATCAGTAAAAAATCGCTTATATTATGACCACCCGTTGACTGTGGATTGAGTTGTAGTGTTTCACAGTATTTTTTTATGAGGCTGATTGTGTTAGTACGTTGCACTGTAAGAGTAAGGATGGAAAGTTATTGGCGTCATTGCCACGTGCTGTCCTATGATTAATCACGACTCTAAGTGGTAGACTCACCTCGTCCAATGATTCAGGTAAGGGTCTGATATTCTAGCTGGATAGTTTTCCAGTGATTTTTCTGATGGCTGAATGTTTTAAAGAGGGTAATTCAATGACTTATACAGTATTAGTGACTTGTCCTAGGAATATGGAGTATTTGTTAGAAGAGGAATTATCCTCACTGGGAGTTACTGTGGACCGAGTTTCCCCACTAGGGGTGTTCGCTCAGGTGGATTTAAGATCGATGTATCATGTGTGTTTATGGTCACGATTAGCTAATCGTATTCTACTCCCTCTATTCAAAGGTGATGTGAATGATGTTAAAGCGCTCAGTCAATTGTGTGCTCAGTTTGATTGGTCTAGTGTATTTTCAGTCGATCGATCTATCGCGATTGACTATTACGGTGAGTCACGATTTGTCAAAAACACCATGTATGGCGCGCAGCTGGTTAAAGATGCGATTGTTGATTATTTCAAACCAACGGGTCAGCGTCCGAGTGTCGATAAGCAAAAGCCTGATATTCGCTTACAAGCGCATTGGCGACGTGGTGTCTTAACCGTTAGTCTAGATGTTGTGGGTTATAGTTTGCATCAACGTGGCTATCGCCAACAAACTGGACGAGCGCCACTGAAAGAAAACCTTGCAGCGGCGATGTTGATTCGTGCAGGTTGGCCTGTGATATCAGAACAAGACGGTTCATTTGTTGACCCTTTTTGTGGGTCTGGCACCTTATTGATTGAAGCAGCATTAATGGCCGGTAATCGAGCTCCTGGATTATTTCGTGATGATCAGTCATTGATGTATTGGGAAGGGCACGATCGTGATTTATGGGAAACCCTTAGGCAAGAAGCTGTGTTGGCACAGAAACCAATATCCAATACATTTTATGGGTTTGATCAAGATGCAAAGATGATCGCATTAACACAGTCTTGTGTGACTCAATTAGGCTTTGATCAACAGGTGATTTTAAAGCAGCAGCCAATCACGGCATTACCGACCTTAGCATCGCCAGGATTAATGGTCAGTAACCCACCTTATGGGGAGCGTTTAGACAGCATCGAACGTTTGCTGCCTGTGTATCAAGCATTAGGGAAGGGATTATATGAGCAGTGTCAAGGCTATCAAGCAGCTATCTTAACCACAGAGCCACTGTTAGCAAAGGCGATTGGATTAAAATCACATAAGCAGTACCATTTTTTTAATGGCCCATTAAAAACATCGTTGTATTGCATCGATATGACACCGGATAATCAGTACCGTTCTTCTGATGCACATCAATTAAATGAAGCTGAGACCGGATTACTGAATCGGCTTAATAAAAATAAAAAACGCTTATCAGGTTGGTTAAAAAAAGGCGTAACTAACTGTTATCGTTTATATGACGCTGATATACCCGAATATGCGTTTGCCGTTGATATCTATGATGATTGGGTGCATGTGCAGGAATATAAGCCACCAAAATCGATTCCTGAGCATAAAGCTCAGCAACGCGTGATCGATATGTTAAAAGTCTTACCGCGAGTACTAGATATTCCCGCTAAGCATTTGGTGTTGAAGCAACGTCAACGACAAAAGGGTACGCAGCAGTATCAACCTTTAGCACGTGATAAAAAAACACACGTGGTGCAAGAAGGGCAAGCAAAGATTCAAGTTAATTTACACGATTATTTAGACACAGGTTTATTTTTAGACCATCGTCGTCTTCGTTTATTATTTGCAGATTCACTGGCCGGCAAAAGATTATTAAATTGTTTTTGTTATACCGGAGTGTTTAGTTTACAAGCAGCATTGGGCGGTGCGATAACCTATAATGTGGATTTATCAAGAACTTACTTGCAGTGGGCCAAAACTAATTTTCGGTTAAATCAATTACCTATCAATCAACATGAATTTATTCAAGCCGACTGCTTAACGTGGTTAAAACAAGATCGTAGTCAGCAGTTTGATGTGGTGTTATTAGACCCGCCTAGTTTTTCTAATTCAAAACGTATGGAGCAGGTGCTCGATGTTCAGCGTGACCACGTTACTTTAATTGACTGTGGAATGAAGCATTTGGTTGAGGGTGGGGTATTATATTTTTCAACTAACTTGCAATCCTTTCGGTTAGATGAGGTCGTTACCACGAATTATCGCGTGGAAGATATTACGTATCAAACAGTGGATGAAGATTTCAATCGTCTGAGAAAGCCTCATCAATGTTTTAAAATTCAAAAAAATTAATACATGATTTTAGGGTTGTTTCATTGCGTGGAACGCTATTAAATAGTGCTCAGTAGAAGTCAATCATCAAGGAAGATGTTATGAGTCAAGAATCTCGTTGCCCGGTAATGCATGGGGCGATGACCCGTCAAGGTGATGAACGAACATCGAATAAAGATTGGTGGCCAAATCAATTAAATCTTTCTATTTTGCATCAGCATTCACAAGCGTCTAACCCTCTTGAAGCATCGTTTAATTACCGTGAGGCCTTTGAGAGCTTAGATTACTTTGCTCTCAAAGAGGATTTAACACGTTTAATGACCGATTCCCAATCTTGGTGGCCTGCGGATTATGGGCATTATGGACCTTTTTTTATTCGCATGACATGGCATGCTGCCGGTACTTATCGGACAGCTGATGGGCGTGGGGGCGGCGGTACGGGCGCACAACGTTTTGCACCCTTAAATAGCTGGCCAGATAACGGTAACCTTGATAAAGCGAGACGCTTACTGTGGCCAATCAAACAAAAGTATGGACAGAAAATTAGCTGGGCTGATCTTTTAATATTGGCAGGTAATGTAGCTATTGAGTCCATGGGTGGTTATACCATCGGGTTTAGTGGTGGACGAGAAGATATTTGGGCTCCTGAAGAAGATATCTACTGGGGACTAGAAAAAGCCTGGTTAACTAATCAGCGATACCGTGGTGATCGTGAACTGGATTTACCTTTGGCTGCGGTACAAATGGGATTAATTTATGTGAACCCTGAGGGTCCTGATGGCAACCCAGATCCTGTAGCGAGCGCGCGAGACATTCGTGAGACCTTTGCTCGAATGGCAATGAACGATGAAGAAACAGTTGCCTTAACAGCTGGTGGACATACTTTTGGTAAAACGCACGGTGCAGCACCGGATTCATTTTTAGGCCCTGAACCCGAAGGAGCACCCATAGAAGAGATGGGGTTGGGTTGGAAGAATAGCTTTCAAACCGGTAAAGGCCGAGATACCATCACGAGCGGCTTAGAGGGGCCATGGACACCGAATCCAGCACAGTGGGATCATGATTATTTTAGAATTTTGTTGGGGTATGAATGGGAATTAAAGAAAAGTCCGGCAGGTGCGCA
>DCQA01000059.1:0-4653 GCA_002323325.1 Coxiellaceae bacterium UBA1530
AGAACAAGGTTAAATATCTTTTTTTACTATTACCATCATCAGTTTTTGCAAGCACTGATACTAATGCATTGAGTGATGCTATTAACGGAATCACAGATTTTCTGACAGGTGATCTTGCACGTTGTATTGGTATTTTATCCATTGTTGGTGTGGGGTATGCCACTCTAATGCTTGGCAAATTAGACAAAGGAAAGGCTATTAACATCATCCTTGGGATAGGTGTTATTTTTTCAGCCGCATACATCTTTAATCAGCTAGGAATTTGATTGTGGATGAGGAAAGACTAGATATATCACCAGTTTTTAACGCACTCACTCGTCCAGCCATGATGATGGGGGTAACTCTGGAGTATTGCGCTGCGAGTTTCATTTTCTCGATGTGTCTTTTTATATTCTTGGGATCATTGCCATGGGTAGGTATCTATTTTCCATTACATATGGCTGGTTGGATTGGATGCCGTTTTGATCACAATATTTTTAATGTCCTATTTAAAAAAATGGAATGTTTAGGTGTTAAAAACAAAAAACTGTGGGGGTGTGTTTCGTATGAGCCATTTTGATAGTTTAAAAGCTCTTAGAAATGAGGTTGGTGTATCAAGACATGTTTCAATCTCTCATTTGGTTTCACCAACCATAGCTGAGACTAAAGATGGAAAACTCATATCAGTCATTCATGTTAAAGGCCATCCATTTGATACAGAGAGTGAATCTGTCCTTAACCACTTAAGACAAGTGTGGCATAGGACATTAGTCGCAACCGATGAAGACATTGGGTATTTCGTTCACTGCTACAGACACAAGATATCATCCTCTAGGGCAGGGGAATTTAATCATCATTTTTTGCAGGAAATTGACGATGCGTATTCAACTCAATTTGAAAATGATATTTTTCAAAATGATATTTTCATTTGTTTAGTGTTGAAAGGTTTAAATCAAAATAAAGCGTCAACAGGCATAGGTTTATTAAAAAAACTCTCTGATCATGCTGTTAAAAGTGCCAGAAGAGAAAGGCGAACTACGGATATTGGAAAAATAAGGACAGTGACTGTTCAATTGATTGAGTCACTGAGTGATTTTTCCCCAAGTCTGTTAGGTGAAAATGATACCTATACTGGGCAATCCGAGTTGATAGGCTTTCTCGGTTTAGCCATTAATGGTTGTGAAAAGGTTTTATTGCGTTCAGGTCAAGTAATACAAATTGACAAAGGCATTGAAGATAGATCTTCAGCGACATTTCAAGAGAAAAATATTTCGCAATACCTAGCGAATAAACAGATACTATTTGGAAAATATATACAGTTTCAAGGTCAGGTTGAAGGTGATACTAAGTATGCAACTATTTTAACCATTAAGTCCTATCCTCAACACACTGCATCCATCATTACCAACACGCTGCTAAAACTTGATTGTGAATTTTTTAGCACGAATAGTTTTTTGCCAGAGACAAAAGATAAAGCCCAAGAAAAAATTAAAAAACATATTGTCAAAATGGAAGCCATTGAAGACCCGGCAGTGAGTCAAATTGATCAATTGTCAGAACTGAAGGATGACTTACAATCAGATCGTCTTAAGATGGGGCATCATCACCATACAATGATGCTATTTTCAAAAGATATCATGACGCTTGAATCGTCCGTGACTAAGGCTATCAAGCATTATGCAGATTCAGGCATTGTAGCGATTCGTGAAACCATTGGTCTTGAACCAGCATTTTGGTCTCAATTTCCGGGAAATTTTAAATATATAGCGCGCTCCTCTTTGATTACGAGTGAAAATTTTGTTGACTTTTGTCCACTGCATAACTACAGAATTGGGTTTAAAAAGAACAATCATTTGGGCGACTTCTTAACATTAGCATATACACCCTCTACAACACCCTATTATTTTAATTTACATGGACAAGGTCCAAAAGATAATCCAGCACCAGGGCATGCTCTTATGATTGGCGGTAATGGATCGGGAAAAACTGTTGCCATGTGCTTTTGTGATGCGCAATTATCCCGATTTAAGGGACGATCTTTTTTCTTCGATAGAAATCGTGGCACGGAGATCTATATTCGTGCTTGTGATGGATACTATGGAGTTTTAAGCCCAGATTTTAAAAATGATATTCAATTTAATCCTTTTCATTTGGATGATACGCCAGATAATCGTCTATTTATAAAACGGTGGTTTTCTCAGTTGGTGTTACGTGACAATGAAGTTGAACTTGATGATCTTTCCTCAAAACAGGTATCGGATTGTGTTGATTATGCCTTTGAGAAACTAGCATTCGAAGAGAGGAATCTATCAAATGCGGCACATATGCTTCCTATAGATTTTTTAAGATTAAATCGTCTTGAGCGCTGGCTAAAAGGAACAGATGGGAAGCCTGATGGTGAATACGCTTACCTTTTCGACAATGATACAGACGCTTTAACATTCGTTGACAAAATGGGTTTCGATATGACTCATTTTTTAGACAACGAGCCAACTCAGGTGCTTGCAGCGGTATCGATGTACTTGTTTCACCGACTTGAATCGACACTTGACGGTCGGTTGGTGTCAGTCTTTTTAGATGAAGGCTGGCAATATTTAGATAATCCGTACTGGAATTCTAAATTGAGGCAGTGGTTGCCGACCCTTAGAAAATTAAATTGTCATATAGTCCTAGCCACCCAATCACCAAAAAGTATAGCTCAATCTTCGATTGCACATGTTTTGTTGGATAATAGTGCGAGTCAATTGTTTTTTGCTAATCCTCAAGCCAAGAAAGAGGACTACATCGATGGTTTTAATTTAACGCAGTCTGAGTTTGAGTGCATTAAAAATACTGACCCAATGAGTCGTTATTTTGTATTTAAACAGGGCAGTGAGTCATGCCTATTACGTTTTCAGTTGTCTGGGCTTGGTAATCTACTTCGAGTTTTCTCTGCAACGAAAATGAGTGTTGATTTTTGCAGAAGACTAAGAAAACAATTTGGTCAAGTTTCATCAGAGTGGTTACCCCATTTTTTAGATGAGGTTAATCATGCTGATTAGACTGCTATCTATACTATTGTTACTTTCCGTTTCCAATATGAGTCTTGCTATGTTGCCAGTCATAGATGCAACAGCCATATCAGATATCCTAAAACAACTCGATGAAATGAAAAAACAGTCAAATGTTTTAAGTTCACAACTCAGTGAGGCGCAACGATTAACCTCCGACGCTGAAGGTCATTATGGTATGGGTGGGTATTTAAATTCGAATAACGATCTTAAATCACTGCAATGGTCACCTAATACCTGGGATGATGCTCTAAAGATGGCATCAGGTGGAAACGATGCCAGGTATCAACAACTTACCCAGCAGTATAATGATAGTCATGTAGTTATGGATGAGTCAGCTTACTCAAATATTACCTCAACCCAACAAGGTAAAGACTATACTGCGTTAGCAAATACCAACCGAGCCTCTACGGTTAATGCCAATCATGCTTTTGATGATATTAATGATGCGTTGGATAAAGTTCATGAACTCACCGATCAAATTGAAAAAACTGATAATACTAAATCAGCTATCGATTTAAACAATCGTATTACAGCTGAGATTGCCTACATCCAATTACAGGAGATGAAGATGCAATCAGTATTGAATCTGCAAATGAGTCAACAGCAATCTCTTATGCTATCTGACAAAACACAGGAGGCTCAATTTGATGAACTACCAAACTACTAAGGAGATCATATGACATATTTGAGAATTTTGTTAGTTGCAATGATTCTTGCGCTAACAGGATGTGCTGCTAACAACAGCCAATTAAAAGCACCATGTCCCAATTTTGGGGCAATGTGCCATAAGACGCCAATTAACAGTTGGAATTATAGTAATTAATAAGGAGAGGATATTGAAACTTAAAGGAATCACTTTTGGAATTTTTCTCGCTAGTTTAGCAGGATGCTCACATCACAACGATTTAACTGATATGCCGACAAAAGAGGCATCATTAGCAATTCAACTAGCTGCTGTCTCTGCCGAAGAGTCTCTAACTGGGAAAAAAACTAATGGTAGTGTGTATTTCGACTGCATGACTAAAAACTATAAATACGGTTTGAGTGATGAACAATGTACGAAGGTTTTTAATATTATGGTGAAGAAAATAGATAAACAACCTGGACTTTCTGACGTCACATACGGTGATTTAACAGATATGGCATTTTTCAAAACGATATATGAAGAATACCAAGATGTAATGTTTAATTGGCTGGGGTAATCATGTCAACGATGAGTTTCAGCACAGTAATCCTCGATTATCAAGAACAGATTCGCTATATATTAAAAGAGTTCGTTCACGGCGGTTACAGTGCACTAATGGAATACATGCGGGCGCCTCTAGCCGCCTGCTGTATTCTTTATATCGCCATACTAGGTTGGTCTGTCACCAATGGATGGTTAAAAATTACCTATAAGGAGATTGCCAAAGCAACGCTTAAAATTGGACTAATCTACATGTTTGCAATGAGTTGGGGCAATTTTTCCGAGATTGTCATAAATATATTTCAAACTGGCGCTGATGAGATTAGCGATGCATTGCTCAATACAACGGGTGTTTCATTACCACACGATGCGGGTTCTGGTATGGCTGGAACTTTACAAACGATCTCGAACGAAATTAGTGATATCGGTACGCAA
>DCQA01000059.1:5030-6881 GCA_002323325.1 Coxiellaceae bacterium UBA1530
ATCTGGATATCAGGTGCCGTAATGATAGCAGTTGCTTTCTTTGAAATAACAATGGCTGAGGTATTACAAAGTACGTTGTTCACAGTGGCACCTATCTTTCTAGTTTTCACATTGTTTAAACCCACACAGGGATTCTTCGATCGCTGGGTCGGAGGTCTAGCAGGATGTTCTTTTTTGTTTATCCTAGTGAATGTGACCGTTGCTATTAATTGCTCTATCTACCAACTAATACTGGGTGATTACAGCAATCTAAATACGAATAATTATGTCTTTAGTTCCTTCATACCATTTTTTCTAGTTTCTTTGCTGGCCATCTTTCAGATTATCAAAGTGTCAAATATTGCGATGAATTTGGGTGGATCGATAGGATCATCATCAGGTACAGCGTTGGTGGGTAGTGCTGTGGGCTCATTTTTAGGTTCAACTGTAGCATTATCAAAAGGGACTCGATCGGTCTCGTCCAGTGTTTTACCAAAGGTCGCTACTTCAGCAAGAAGTGGGATTGGAACAATTAAGCATATCGCTGAGCGTATGAGGAGAGGAGAAGTATGAAAAATATTCGAACTTTAAATAAAAAAATATCACATATAATTTCAAAAATATCTGATAAATATCTTCTCAATAGAAAATCAGTTGAGAAGGATTTAACGATCCCGAATGATTATTTTTCAAGGGCTGAGTCTTGGGCTGATGATATGCATACGTCTATTATCGCATCGAGAAATCGATATCGATTCTTTTTGTACCTTGCGATTGGCTTGATTACTTTGCTCATAGTCAACATATCATTTCTCATTCCCATCCAACATATTGAACCATTACTTGTGCATCATTTTAGTGATGGAAGGGTAAATGTTGAAAGGATGAGTAATGCTGCTACACCTTCAAGTCGTGCACAAGTGGAAAGTGATTTGGTTAGATATACCATCAATAGGGAGTCATTCGATCCCATCGCGTACGACTATCAATACAAACTCGTACAAGAATTATCATCAGAATCTGTCTCAAAGTCCTACTCAGAATCACAAAGTGCCACAAATGATGAGTCACCCATTAACTTATATGGAAAAAAATATTTCGTGTCCACTCATGTGGATAATGTTCTTTTCTTGGATAACGAGAACCTAAATAAGAACAAAAAAAATGATGAGTCTCACCATAATCTTGCACAAATAAATTACATTGTCTCATTGCATGATATTCAAACTGGAAAGATCACATCCAAACCCTATGCAGCTTTAATTTCCTGGGACTATGTTAGTCCTTCCAAAGATTCAGAAAGACGATGGTTGAATTGGAATGGCTTCCAAGTCACCAAATTTTCAAGAACCCAAAGAAGTTTGTGAGGAAAACAATGAAAAGTATGTATACATTAATATTTTGCGGCTTAATATCATTCTCAGCCATGGGGAATGAGAATCCTATATCACTTGCAACTGACTCAAGAGTCAAAGTTGTGGCCTATAATGAAAATAATGTAGTAAGCCTGCTAGGTACTACATTCGTCAACACGCAAATCATATTCTCCAAAGAAGAAACTATTGTTGATGTGCAATCTGGCGATGCCACCTCATGGACGGTTTTTGTGAACAAAAGCATTCCTTATGTGTTAAATCTCAAACCAACTGTTGAGAAGTCAGATTCAGATATGGATGTCATTACAGTTGATAAATCAGGGAAACATTGCCATTACTACTTTAATTTGAAAAGTAATAAAAATGTAGATGATAGTCCTATTACATATGCCATTAAGTTTTCATATCCAATGAAAGAAAGAGAACATTTAGCATCGATTAATCGTTTCAATCTACAACAAGAAAAGGCATTAGTTGGCTCTAAGAGTAATCCACA
>DCQA01000042.1 GCA_002323325.1 Coxiellaceae bacterium UBA1530
GTATTATCAATTTCACTTACTAGCAAGTGGCTTACTGTTGTAATTTGATCTTCAGGATATGACATGTTTTTTTGAGTATTAACAGGTGGTTGGGATCTCAACGTGATATAATAAATGAAAAATATTAAGGAAATATTAATTTTCAGCGGGTTTCTTTGATTGTATTCTATGTGTTTTTCGGGCATCAAAATTAATCTCCTCAAAGAATGTAAATCATTGATTTATCATAATAAGGCGCCAGTGCTTACTGATGGTCGCTCACCGTATCACTATTCAAAATACCTTCTGTAACGTTATTCTCTGTCTCTATTTTCAAGCAAATGAAAAGTTATGGTCTATTATGAGTTATGTTACAAAGAAATAGATTGGGGTAAGACTATGAAACAGATATTAACCGCCTTAGTTGCAGTTGTGCTAGGTATGTCGGTTATAATTTCTTCTGTATTCGCAAGCTCAGATCATCAGAGACCTGACAACAAAATTATCCAGCCAGTGCAATGCGAGTATGCAAAAATACATGAGTGTAATGTTCATAAATACTGTTCATGGGACCCTGAACACAAAAGGTGTAAAAGGGTTTGTGCCTCATACAAAACACAAAAATCTTGTGAGAATAATAAAACCTGTTCATGGATGTCTGATAAGGTAGGTGATGCTTATTGTTTTGATCACGGTAAGTTAGGCTCAGCTTTATAACTGGCAAACTGGTAGTTTGCATAAAAGTCACTGGTTTAAATAGTTTTATGTATAAGGTAGGTCAATTTCAATAGAGATAGCGATGGGGTGCCTTTTATAGACGATGCTGCAACTAACACGATAACTCATCACCCTCTTTAGAACTATATGAGTAATTGATGGTTAAATTTTTTTATCAATAACTCAACGATCTAGCAATGGTCATTGGGTATTATCATTTTTTTAAAAATAGATCATTAGCTTATGGGGAAAATGTTACGGGTCCTGTTATGCTGGTTGGGCTAAAGTTTGAGTGGGATTGTCGGATCCATGCAACAAGATCACTAGAAGATAATGCGGAAGCGCTTTTAGCAGGAGTATCTTGCGGTGATATCTGTAAGGAATCTCCAAGATCGTTTTCGGATAAGTGAATATTTTTTTGTTTTTTGGAAAAAAGACATGAAATTCCTGGTGTGTGTGGTGAGTCTTCATGATTGTTTGTAGACAGCATTTTTTTCAATAAAGCGGCATCTTTTTCAGTTAATTCCTGCAGAGGTGATTGTATTTCCATACTATAGAGTTTTTTCAAATAATCGGAAAAAGGCAAGCCTTTTTCATGAGTATCCTGTATGTTCGGTTCTCGTGATTTAACGTATTGCACTAAGGTTTGTATCAGATCACGGTATTCTGCTTGAAGCTGGTACGATGACTGGCCCAGGCTGTGGATATCAGCCACGTGAAGCTGAGTTATGAAATTATTGCAACTAATTAGCAAAGAGTTAATGCTTTGAACTAAACCATCGTTATACTGCTTACGATCACTAAAGATGTGAGCCTTACTTAAGAGTATGATATTGGATATATCTGTAAGGTAATTTTTGAATTCAGTAACTCGACTGTTCTCAATAGATCGAATCTGTTGTGTAACATTTTTTACTAGATCAAGGTATTTTTCTTGGAGTTGCCATGATCTCTGACTAAGACTGTAAATATCAACCACATTAAGCTGAGTTAAGAGCGTATTACACCTTGATATTAGTGAGTTAATGCTTTCTTTTAGCTGAAAGTTATACTGTTTATGATCACTAAAGATCTGGGCATTACTTAATACTATGACACTGAATATATCAGTCAGGTTTTTTTTGAATTCTGTTATGCGACTGTTCTCAATCAATCGAATCTGTTGTGTGAGATATTGACTGGTTGCTGATAGTGAATGTGTATTCGGTGCAGGTGGCCGCTCTTTTGTATCATGTTCTAGAACTTGAGAAATATAGTTTTTTGTAATGTCTAATTCGGATACTAATTGTTTGTAGGTGAGACCTTTTAATGATTTTCCTTCAAGATTTTGACTCTGATCCTTGAAGCATTCAGAAACCCAATTGAATTTTTCAGTGTGTAGATGGATCAATTTATAGGTGTTTTCTAATGAAATATCCACCTCTTTTTTTAAGTGTCTTATCAGACCAATGTATGATTCCTGTTCATGCTCTCCTACAATACTTTTCTCCAATAACTTAATCATACGCATCCGTTTGTTATACGTTTCGACTTTTTTTTGGATATTCTGATATGAATTTTCGTCAAATAGTTTGAGAAAGTCTCCGAATTCTTGGAGTCTTGTCAGACGCGTAGTGACCATTTTCAAAAAGTCCTTTCTTTTCTTGAAAATTTCTTTGCATCCGTCTGTTACACTATCTTTTAATGATTTAATACCTATATTACCTATTTCAATACATCTGGATGACTTTTTCCGAGCTTTTTCAAGCCAATGATCAATCATCTGATAAGTTTCTGGCGTACTGGTTAACCTGGTTGAGCAGTTTTTTAAATGTCGTAGTAGTGATTTATCCTGTTTTTCTGCTGCGGTGATTAATTCGAAAAGGTAACCTTGGTGGAGTTCATTCTTTTTTAATGTGATTTTTTCCCTCAATGGATGCTGTTCTGTGCCCGTCTTGTGTGATGTTTTTTGCCTGGAATTTTTATGATGATATTGTCTACCATCTGACTGTTTGCTGTGAAAATATCCCTTGTTAGCATTTTCATGTGATGTCGTACTTGAGGACTTGGATTCTGCTGCGAGAGGTTTTGTAAATCGATGTCTATTAAATATAGCTATAGCATTTTCATCAATCTGATACAGTTGATCGGAAATTTCTGTTCTCGATAAGTTGATCCTGATCTTAAATTCTTTTGAAATAAAGTCTGCTAACTCCGATAACCCTGTGATTAGGAGATCTTTAAATTCTTTTGACGACATCCATGGATTGCTTAGATTCTTCTCAATGAATTCAGGTTTAAATTTCTCAATATTGTGTATGAGTCTTTGTATGAATTTGAGGACCTGTATCCAATTACATTGCATGAATGCATATTCATATTCCTCAGTGATCATAAAGGAGATTCGTAGGCTCGTTGAGTGTGGATCCTTGCTGTGGCTTCTTATGAGATCTAGAAAGTCTTTGCTGATTAGATGGACTTCGACTTTTTTCATAGGGTTGGAGGAATCGAGAATCTCAGACCTGGATTCATCAATGATTTCGAATAGATTAAAGTTGATATCGTTCATGTAGAGGCTCACTAGCTAGGATGCTCTTTTTGTAGCCAGAGGATCCTAGCATACTAATATTAACAAACTATTAAAATTTAACGATGTCATGATCAGTTCATTGATATCACTAGAAGAGTATTTTTTTTGAAAAATAGTTGTAAATAATGGTTTTTCCCGTTAAATATTGCTAGTTGGACAGGTGGTTCATTAGAGGATTTGTGCAAGTTAGTACTAATTGGCCAGCTAACTGGAGCATAATGCACCATGCTGCTAGTGATTATTTAATCACTTTATCTTCCCCGAATAAAAAAAGCACAGGATTTAGGGCTTAGTAACGCTTAAAAGAAGATAAAATTGTATATTGATGTTCGAGATAGAGTTTTTTGCATGCAATACGGTTCAGCTTGCCACTTGTTGTGAGTGGGAGAGCAGGTGCTTTGATGAGGCAGATTTTTTTTGGCTGTATGCCTAATTGATTCAATATGGCAGTATATGCGCTCTCCAATAAAATCTCTCGCTCTTCTATGGGGTAACGTGGTTGGTGTATTAATACTATCAATTGTTCTTCATGATTTTCCTCTATTGAGAAAGCAGCAACTTGACCATACTGTAGTTGCGCTGTGTTCCGCATCACAATCCATTCTATATCATCAGGAGCAATGTTTTGTCCTCGTATAATCAGTGTATCCTTTAGACGCCCAGTGATATACAGTTGATTATTCATCATAAAGCCTATGTCACCCGTCTTGAGAAAGATGCCCTCATGTCCTTCTAGCTTATTATTAAAAGTCTCTTTACTGATTGACTTATTATTCCAGTAGCCTGAAGCAACACTGGGCCCTTTTATCCATATCTCACCGAGACATTTTTCGGGAAGTTGTTCTTGGGTATCTCTATCTACAATGTATAGTCCGTGATCGTTAAACGGCTTTCCATGTGCTATGAGAGTCTTGTAGTTAATAGTGGATAGCTTTGCTACCCCTGCTTGAAGAGCACCTCTATCAAAAGCATGGGATTCAAGGCCCTGTAGGCGCCAATCACCACAGACATGCACTGTCGCTTCGGCTAGCCCATAGCATGGGTGAAAGATAGTGGGGTCCAATTGATAATCTTGAAAGCGGTCAATAAACGCTGTGATTTGCTCAATCTTACTTGAGTCAGATCCAACAAAGGCCAAAGCCCATGATGACAAGTCAAGGTTCTTACGTTGATCTTCGGTAATGTATTTGCAACAGTGAGCGAAAGCAAAACAAGGTGCTCCACTCGTCACTCCAGGATATTGTGAAATCGTTGTAAGCCAGGTCACTGGGCGTTTTAGAAAACTAAATGGCGATAATAGAATGCTAGGGCAGCCGAGGTAGAGTGGAATAAAAACTGCATTAATCAGTCCCATGTCATGATGAAGCGGAAGCCAATTCACTGCTGTTTGTAGACGTTCTCGCTCTGATGTATTCGCATGATGAATGAGATGATGAACATTATTCGAAACATTGTCATGAGATAGGATGACTCCTTTCGGCACTCCAGTGGTGCCAGAGGTATATTGTAAATATGCGATACTATTGAGTCGAATGGAGGCTGTGTGTGTTGTTGTGGTAATGGCCTCTGTGTTAATAATTTTTATAGGTTGATGTGTGTTATTGACTATGGGCGTGTTGCTTTTTGAATAGGTAAGGAGTCGCTGAGTGTATTGCTCATTGCTTAGAATTAAAGATGGGTTTGCATTATTTGCGATTCCCATAAGTCTAACAATACTGATAGCAGTAGGTGACAAGCTACCCTTTAATGGAGCACAGGGTATGGCGATTGTATGACTTATCATACAGCCTAAAAGTGCAGATATCATTTCTATACTATTTTCATAGAGTAGTATGACCCGATCACCAGGCTGCGTGAAAGTTGTTATAGTTTGAGCAATACTGTGTGAGCGATACCATAGGGCTTGATAGTCCACAGTGTCTATCACTTTTCCAAAGCTATCTATTGTCTGATACGCAAGGGAATCACCTCGATGCTCGACATGGTGTTTTAGAGCATCAATCGCATTCTGAAATTCAGCCATGCTTGGTGCGTTCGTCGATCAAGTCAGCCAATTGCTGCAGTGTTTCAATGGGTAGTAAGTCTTCCTCATTGAGACTAATATTAAATTTGATTTCAATTGAGGCCACGAGGCTGATAACGTCAACTGAGTCAAGATTCAAGTTACCTTGTATTGTTGATTGACTATCAATCTGACTTATCTCGATGCCAAATTCTTGGCTAAGCATAGTTTTTAAGCGCGTCAGCGTATCCATAATAACTCCTTTTAATCACTGATAATGACTATTATAGGTCATTTATCGATATAAATCATGAGTCTTAATATAGTCCTTTACAGCAGGATCAATCTCAACAGCTTGCTGGTCATTTCTTTTTATCTGGTTTCTAATTTCAGAGGAGGTAATGGCCGGAGGGGTATATGTATCCAGTAGAATTTTCCCATGTGGGTTTATTTCTAGCTCTCGATGATGATCTACAGAAAAATCCGATAAAAGCTGTTGTTGCCAGGTGTGGTATTCTAAGAGATGACCTGAACGTCCAAGAATAATGAGATGGCAATGATCAATAATGTGGAGATAATTCTTCCATGTATTAAATCCATTAAACGCTTCTACACTAAGAATAAAGCACAGTGAGTGGTTGGGAAACGAGCCTTTTAAGAGTGCAACGGTATCTATTGTGTAGGCCGGTTTATCATTAAATAACTCAATAGTATTAATGCTCCATTGTGGGTGTTTTGCTATGGCTAGCTCTAGCATGCTGACCCTATCTGATGCGCTCGCCTGTACATCGGGTTTATGAAAATGATTTTGATTTGGGATAAATTGTATCGATTGCATGGCATACTGATTTAAACAGTGCTCGGCAATAGCTAAATGCCCATGATGAACTGGGTCAAAGGTGCCACCAAGCAGGCCTAGAAGGGGATATCTTGTTATAGTCATCATCTTTTGCGCATTGGAGTCTGCGTGAATTGTAACAGAAGATTTTCACAGAGATGCCAGAATGACCCAGGCATCGCACCTTTAATGGTTTGATCAAGTCGGCTGCACTCCTGTAGTAACTGTTGTATAGAATTAGAATTTAGTCGTTTGAGCGCTGTTTGGAGCAAGGGCTTTTGTGATGACCATGCTGATGAGGTGACCTGGGCTATTGAGCTGCCTCGTTCCACTTGCCAAGCCATAGGTAATAAAGTACGTAGCTCGCGATTAATATTCCATAACACTAATACAGGCTCTGTATGCTCTTGCTGAAGTGTCGATAGAATGTGTAAGGTTTTTTTTACTTGTCCAGACAAAGCAGCATTAGTCAGGTCGTAAATAGAGTAGTGCTGGTAGTTGGTGAGTAAAGCTTGCAGCATATTAGGTGTGATATGTTCGCCCGAATAAAGTAGATGAAGTTTCTTTATGGCTTGGTGAGTCGCAATCAAATTACCTTCGGTTAGTTCGGCTAGCATGCGTACAGCTTGAATATCAGCGGTTAAAGCATGAGCCTGCATCCGTTGTTGTATCCAGGTAGGCAGTTTGTTAAGCGGAATGGGCCATATTTGTACTGAGACACTTTGTTGTGTCAGTGTTTTATAAAAAGCGTTATTGAGTTGAGCTTTAGTTAATTTGGGTGTGCTGATAATGAGCGTGTTATCTGGGTTGGGTTTTTTACAGTAATTACTCAGTATGTTTATGGCTTTTTTATCAAACTTACCCGTTGGGTGAGTGCAGTCGATGCACTGTTTATTGGCAAACAGGCCAGACTGAGACAGTGTATTGGACACATGCTGCCAGTCTATATCTGGTGTAACAAGAAAGGTGTGGTGCTCATCAGCACCGTTAGCTTTTGCGGCTTCTCGAATAGCATCTTTGGCTTCTTGTAAGAGAAGAACCTCATCTCCATGGATATGATAAATAGGAGCAACATTTTCTTTTAGCTGCCTCATCAGTTGGTCAGTATTAATTGGCATGATCGCGCTCGATAGCTTGTTCAAATACTTTGATATTAGAGGGCGTATTAAGCCATGAGGTCATTGAAGATACCAGCGTACGTGTGAGCTCTTGATTGACTTGATGTGTCTTAGCAGAAGTATTAATGATGGCAGAATTTTGACTGATCGTGTGAGATGTTGTGAAGACCTTTGGGCCCAGTATTTTTTGTTGATGAGCATTAAGCACAGTCAATGATGCGTTCGCATAGTAAGTGTTAGTGATGGCATTACTGCCTGAATCTAAGGCAGCTGAAGTGTTGTGATAGTTAACTTGTGTGATCTCAATCGTTAAGGGCGAGGATTTCTGTGATTCAGTAATGTTTGCTTGCATGCCTTGAAAATAATTTCGCAACGATGATGTGAGACCATGATCGAAAAAATGACTTTCTTTGATGTACACGGTTGACAAGCTGTCCGGAAGGTCTCGAGCATGCTGCATGTGAAAACCACATCCAGAGCAGAGCATACTTAATACTGAGGTTAAGACATATTTTTTTATTTTTGATGATAGGGTCATGCTCTTCTACACCACAATATTAATCAGTTTTTTGGGAACCACAATAACTTTCTTAATCACTTGATTGGAAAGGTGTGCTTGTATGTGTTCATTTTCAAGTGCTATTTGTTCTGTTTCTGATTGTGAAAGATCGGGTGCAATAGTGAGGGTCGCTCTTTTTTTTCCATTGATTTGAACAATGAGTAATATTTTCTTTTGCTCAAGGGCATTTTGGTTGGGTGTTGGCCAGCTTGCTGAGAAGATGTCTTCTGGATATTCCAACAATATCCAGAGGTGGTGAGTCAAGTGCGGCGTGATTGGCGCTAATACGCGCAACAACATTGAAACACATTCCCTAACAAAAGCAGGATATATCGCTGTATTAGAATCCATTTGCGTGAGTAAATTAAGCATCTTCATAGTGGCTGATGCTACAGTATTAAACTGTGATCTTTCCATATCAACACAGGCTTGTTCCAGAATAGTATGAAAGTTTTGATACGACGAATCTTGAATCAGCTGCGCAGAGATCTGTTCATTAAGCGGTGTATTTTTTGCTGAAAGAATTAGCGGTTGGTTGTCCATACAGAACATCCATAACTTTTTTAAAAAACGATGCGAACCTTCTATGCCGCTATCTGACCATTCCAGTGATTGCTCTGGTGGTGCCGCAAAGAGTTGAAAGAACCTGAGTGTGTCTGCGCCGTACTGTTTGATAAGCGCTGTGGGAGAGACGGTGTTGCCTTTCGATTTAGACATTTTCGCACCATCTTTCAGGACCATGCCCTGTGTCAGTAAAGTCTTAAAAGGCTCGCTAGAATTAACCAAGCCTTCGTCACGCAAAACCTTATGCATAAAGCGAGCATAAAGTAGATGCATTACGGCGTGCTCAATTCCGCCAATGTAATAATCAACAGGCGACCAATAGTTTGCACGGTCATCGAGCATAGCCTGATTTTGATCATAGCTGCAATAGCGTGCATAGTACCAAGAGGATTCAACAAAAGTGTCCATGGTATCTGAATCACGTTTGGCGGGTTCACCGCAATTTGGGCAGGTCGTATTAAGAAACTCTGGACATTGTTGTAACGCTGATCCTTGCTCTGGCGGAATGATATCGGTGGGTAGCAAAACCGGCAGGCTTTCTTCGGGAGCGGGAACATCGCCACAGTGTTTGCATTGAATCATAGGGATGGGTGTTCCCCAGTAGCGCTGTCGAGATATTCCCCAGTCTCTAAGGCGATAATTTGTAGTTTGAGTGGCTAGATCAAGTTCTATCAGATGCTTAGAGATCGCCTTGATCGCGGCTTTTGATTTAAGCCCGTTAAAGTCACCTGAATTAATCATTATGCCTGGCTCGGTATAAGGCTTGAGGTTAAAGTCCCAATCAGTTGAGTGGTTGGGGATGACGACAGGCTGAATAGGAAGTTGATAGTGTTTAGCAAACTCGAAGTCTCGTTGATCATGTGCAGGTACCGACATGACGGCACCGGATCCATATTCCATTAGAACGAAGTTACATATCCAAATGGGAAGTTTGGCTTTCGTGAGGGGGTGTCTAGTATACATACCAGAGAATATACCCACCTTATTTTGAGTGGAGCGCTCTGCCTCGGTAACGAGCTCTTGATGTTGGCGAATAAACGCTTCAATATTTGGATCATCTTTTGCAGCTTGCGTGGACAAGGGGTGTTGTGGTGCTATTGCTAAATAGGTGACCCCCATGAAGGTATCTGGGCGAGTAGTAAACACATCGAGGATGTGTTGATGTTTTTGTATAACCTTAAATTGTATTTTCAGCCCCCTAGATCGACCTATCCAATTTTTTTGCATGGTGATCACTTGTTGAGGCCAGTGCTTCAGCTGATCCAAGTCATCCAGAAGTTCGTCTGCATAGTCTGTGATTTTAAAGAACCATTGTGCAATTTCACGTTGTTCAACAGGTGCACCTGATCGCCAACCTTTTCCATCGATGACTTGCTCATTAGCGAGGACGGTTTGGTCAACTGGATCCCAGTTAACTAGGGATTTTTTTTTGTAGATGAGTCCTTTTTTGTATAGCCGAATAAATAACCACTGTTCCCACTGATAATAACTAGGGTCGCAAGTGGTGACTTCACGGCTCCAGTCAATTGCAAACCCGAGCTGCTTGAGCTGCTTACGCATTCGATTGATGTTTTTGTAAGTCCACTCAGAAGGTGATGCCTTATGTTTGATTGCCGCGTTTTCAGCAGGTAAACCAAAGGCATCCCAGCCCATGGGTTGCAGAACATTTTTTCCTTGCATGTGTTGATAGCGCGATACTGCATCACTGAGGGTATAGTTGCGCACATGTCCTACGTGTAAATCTCCGCTGGGATACGGCAACATTGCCAGACAGTAGAATTTTTCACGACTAAGATCTTCTTTGACCGCAAAGCAGTTGTGTGACTCCCAAAATTCTTGTGCTTTTTTTTCTACTTCAGCGGGGTTGTAGTCATGCGACATGTAATGCATCCGTTATCATCCTAAGAGCGTCTAGGATACATCAGTCTTAAAATAGTTCAACAGCCTCAAATCATTGGATTTTTTGAGATAATATCGAATAAAACATGTTCAAAATGAAGTCGATAAGGCGATATTTGTTTATTTTTAGATCATTTCAAGTGTTTTTGTAAGCTATTTCGTATTCAGTCTATTGAATAAGGCGCATACTCTACTTTAAAATATGCTCGTAAACTATGAGCCTCTAAATTCACCTTCAGTGCACGTAGGTTGCAGGAGAATTATGTTTATCAAATCATCTAATCTAGACATGAGCGCCATTCGTTTTAAGGCTTATAAAGAAGGCCACCTGCTACCTGTTATGCAGGCTGAGGTTATGATGGATTCATTTCGTTATCAAGCGTTGATTAAGCAATTGCATGATGCGTCAGGTTTAGATGACTTATCCTTTGATCACTTATACAACGATTTACTGTTGTCTTTCGCGTCATGTGTTCAACTGTTACCAAGACAAACCAACGGGCTGTTGGGTGGGTTGCTTAGTGAGGCCATTGCGCGTGCATCCTTAGTCATGCAGTCTCCTGAGAATCAAGTACTCTCAGACTTACAAAAGTATGCCTTATTTTCAGCTGCAATTTTTTGTGATATCGGGCACGTTATTACTAGTCACTGTGTCATGTTGACGGATAAAGAAGGAAATTTTGTAAAAGAGTGGAATCCCTTTGAAGGTTTGATGTCTGAGGAAGAGGGGCTTTTTTACAAAATTTATCCGCGGCATTATCTCCATCAGCGTCTACAGGGCGCAATTACAGTATTACTTGCAAGACAGTTAATGCCTCGTGAGGGTTTTTTATGGATATCTAGCAACTTAGATATTTACTCCCAATGGTTGGATGCTCTCAATGGTGATGATAGTCGCGGCGGGGGTATTAGGCGAGCTTTAGCATTGATTAAGCTTGATGACATTATGGAGCTATTAAATGCATTGGGTCAGTTAAGTGAAGAATTAGTAATACCTTCCGTAAATCGTGAGGGTGAAGCTTTTTTTCGTTGGTTGCGCGATGGGATATCAAATCAATCAATAGCAGTCAATACTGCTGATGCCATGGTGCATATGGTTGATGAAGGAGTTTTCATTGATGATAAGATTATTAAAAAGTTTACGGACTTAAGCCCAGCCTCAATTGGATTATTTGTTGTCAAGCATCAGGTGGGTAATTTGCTCGGTATTCCTCAGAAGTGTGGTGAGGACTTTCTGCATGCCATGTTTTTTGGAGAGTCTGCAGGTTTTTCAAGTGTTACTTCAGGTTCACGCTCTAATCGTTCCGGAATGGTGTTAAATGATCGCTCTATTCTGGACCTATCCGGTCAATACCATACTAAAAGTACTTTTGTGAGCGCGCGCCAGAGTTTGCAGTCACTGGTTCAGCAAAAACCTTCTATTGCGTCAGTTGCTAACACCGTTCAACTTCAAAGTGACCGATCACGAGGGAAGTGAGCTTGCAGCACTTTTATATGAGTGAGTAGATGCAATACTCCGTCGGTATAAATTGAAAGTTAAGAATGTCAAAGACGTAGATTCCAATCAGAGTGTGAGAAAGCGTCACGCCTGCAAGGTTAGGTTTCTTATAGTACATGTATCCCCACATTATTCCTGGAATTATGGTGAGAAGTGCATGGGTTAAACCAAAAAAAGTGACGTGAGCACATGCAAAGATAAGATTGGATACTAGAATGGCAAGAAATAAGTACTGTTTCTTATAAATATTATAGAGAGTAGTTTGTAAAACACCTCGAATAATGAACTCTTGAACAAATGAAAAGGGTAAATAGATCAGCATGCTGGTGTAGCGTTTGGGGTCGATGTGTAATGAAAAATGAAATGGTTGAGAAGCTAATAGATAAGCTGCTCCTGTTGCTAGTGCACAGAAAGCAATGGTCCAGACAATGCTTTGCATGATCGAGCTTAAAAAGAACTTTTTAGTAATACCAAAACGCGAAAGCTCTGGTCTAGGGTTTGTGGCAAAGTAAATGGTTGCCATGATCGCAAAGAAGAGGAATAAAAATGTGCTGTCTAACGCTAAATCATAGTGCATGTAAATGAACGTTTGTACGTTCCATGAAAGCACATAGATGCACATGATAGCGATTGTTCTTACCAGAATACGTGCATCGTATTCATATTGCTCAGTCGCAGTTTTATTTGCGGTGGTGTTTTTCATTTTGAATCATCCTTGAGGCGCTGATCAGTTGAGATTGCTCATAGTATAATTTTTTTTTACTGAGGAATCATCTACTACTTATTGGCCATGTGCTTAGTGGGTATCCTAGTATTATTGATTATTTTTTCTTTTTAATTTTTTTTAATTGTTTTAATACTCTTTGACGTTTTAGCGGGCTGAGATAATCAATGAATAAAATACCCTTGAGGTGGTCGAGTTCATGCTGAATGCATTTTGCCATAAAGCCATCAGCTTCAAAGTTAAGTGTGTTACCGTGGCGATCTTGTGCTGCTACGGTGATTTCTTCCGCTCGAGGGATTTTCTCATAGACAGCACCGCCAGGTCCAACAGACATGCAGCCTTCTTCCTCGTGGGTTTCACCACGAGTTGCTACAATTTTCGCATTCACTAAACAAAATGGTTCGTCTTTTTTTTCAGAAAAATCAATGACTGTGATATGTGGTGGATCGATCAGGTCTAACTGCGTAGCAGCCAGGGCTGCACAGTTTTTTTGCGCATAATGCGTTTCAAACATGTCGTCAATAATACGTTGCGTACTACTTCCAAAGTCGGTTACTGTTTTCCCAACGGTTTTTAGACGAGGGTCAGGGTATTGTAAAATTTTAAGCACTGTCAATGTGTGTCTCCAGAAGTTTAGCTGCATTAGAACGAGCAATGTCTTCGTACGGAGAGCCTACTCGATGAGCTAGAAGTCACTCTAGCTATCGAAAGGAATGAAGTCAAGGTCACCAATCGATGGGGGTCCGGCCGTTTTGGGTGAGCCAGGTGTTAGTTTTCGAAAAATGGCAACAGGTGAAGAACCCTCTGTGTGCGGAAAGAGGGGAGGGGTGTGGTGCTGTTAAGAAGTGATGTTGTGAGTGGGTAATTAAACTTAACTTTTTTTGAGCATGCTTACCCCACAGTAGGTAGATAATCGGTTTGGAGTGGCGGTTCAGCAACTGTATGACTCGATCTGTGAATGTTTCCCAGCCGATATTACTATGAGAGCCTGCTTTGTAAGCCTCAACCGAAAGAGCACTATTTAAAAGAAGAACGCCCTGTTTTGCCCAAGGTGTCAGGTCGCCACCAACTATTCGTGACTGCCCAATGTCCATTTCTACGGCTTTGACGATATTTTTTAGTGAGGGTGGACGAGGGGCGCCTTCTGGAACAGAAAAGCACAACCCGTTTGCTTGATTGGGATTGTGGTAGGGGTCTTGTCCTATGATAACAACTTTCACAGCATCAAATGGGGTCAGATTAAGAGCTTTGAAGTAATCGCTTGTCTGAGGGTAAACAATAGTACCCTGACTGATTTGTTGAGTGATATGCTGCTTTATGCTCTTAAAGTAATCCTTTTGCTGTTCTTCTTGAATAAATTGATTCCAATCATAGGTTTTCGATACTTCATTCATGTATATGCTCATTAGCTAATGACGGTTAGAGCTTCTCGGTAACCCGCTTGTTGCAGTTGTGCCAGTAGTTGATCAGATTCACCTACGCCTTTGAGTGGGCCTATTTGAACCAAGAAAAGCTTACCTGATGCATGTTGTTGAGTTTCAATACGGACGCCTTTGTGTGTTAGAGAAGCCAGTTGCTGTTTCAAAAGAGAGGCATTACTTTGATTATGAAATGCGCCTACTTGTAGGAAAAGTTGTGGGTTATGCGCTAATTGAGTCGTTGAGTTAATCAGGTAGGAGGGCTGATTCGATTGGGTTGCCAAAGTAGATTGTGGGACGCTTGTAACAGTTTTTACCTCAACTAAAGCAGTGCCTTTTTGAGAAAAACCCAGTTTTGATGCTGCTGCATATGAAAGATCAATGATTCGATTAGGGGCAAATGGTCCTCTATCGTTCACTCGTACGATGATAGTCTCTCCATTTTCTAGATTCGTGACTTGTGCATAACAGGGAATCGGAAGCTCAGGGCTGGCCGCTGTCATAGCTAACATGTCATAAGGTTCTCGGCTCGAAGTAAGTCGCCCATGAAATTTTGTGCCATACCACGAAGCAATTCCGCGCTTTTGATAGCCATCTGAGGTAGGTAAAACGAAGTAGCGCTTACCAGCTATGACGTAGGAGGGGGGATTCCCATAACGACTCTTAGTTTCTTTTCGAGGTATTGGATTTTTTATTTGGCTAACGTTGATATTTCCTTTGGGTGGGCCATCTTGTGGTACCTTTCTGCTGCATGCACTCAGAATAAGAGACATCATTACGGATAGTAGAACGAATTTTACAGAGATGAAAATTAGGGGCTGTTTGGGCATGAAGCATCCTTGTCTTCCAAAAAATTAGCTGTCATCATAGCGAATCTTAAAAAAGGTGCAAGGTTTGCCCTGGGGTTTTTATGTCACGAGCTCAATGGATTTATGGATATCACGCTTTACGGATCGCTTTACTAACTTCTCCGGATATGATTGTGCAGCTGTACTTGCAATCAGGCCGGCAAGATGACCGGATGGAAACGATTGCCCAGTTAGCAAAACAGCAAGGTATCACTATTTCTCAAGCCTCATCAGCTGCTCTCAGTCAAATGGCGAATGGCCAAGTTCATCAGGGTATGATCGCACAAGCTCAAAAAACGATCAGTTTCTCCGAAAAAGATTTATCGGCGATTTTAATTGATGAAGTCGCGCCATTACTACTGATACTGGATAGTGTGCAAGATCCACATAATCTTGGTGCGTGCTTGCGCAGTGCCAATGCATTTAATGTGTGTGCTGTGCTTGCCCCCAAAGATCGTGCTGTCGGCATGACACCAGTCGTTGAGAAAGTTGCTTGTGGGGCAGCAGCTTTAACGCCATTTCTCACTGTGACCAACTTAGTCAGAACAATTCAGTGGCTCAAGAAGCAAGGTTTTTGGATTGTTGGCACAGACGATCAATCCACCGAAGAGATTAGCACGTTGGATCTGAAGGGCCCCATTGCTTTTGTGATGGGAAACGAAGGCAGTGGCATGCGTCGCTTGGTGCGCGAGCAATGCGACTTTCTAGCGCGCATTGACCTCCCAGGAGATGTGAGCAGCCTCAATGTCTCAGTGGCAACAGGCATTTGTTTGTATGAATCTCAACGACAAAGAGCCTTGTAATTTTTCTGGAAATCAGCTGACTGTTTGTGTTAATGCTTTTCGTGCAGGGTTTCCATGACGCATGCTGAAAGTTGCTTAAAAATCCTAGGGCTGCCAGTAATGATGCAACCAGAGGACAAATAATCTTGTTCACCATTAAAATCACAGAGCATACCCCCAGCCTCTTGAATCATTAGAACGCCCGCAGCCATGTCCCAGGATTTTAGCGATGGCTCCCAAAACCCGTCCAGTCTGCCCGCAGCAACATAGGCAAGATCCAGTGCTGCAGAGCCGCTTCTCCTGATATCAGAAGTTTGTGGTAGTAGTGTTGAGAAGGTACTTAGGTAGGGAGCTATGTGTTGCTTATCGCGAAATGGAAAGCCAGTGCCTATGAGGGCTTGAGCTAAGCGGGTTGTGTTTGAGACTCGGATGCGGCGGTGGTTCAGTTGAGTCCCGCCACCTTTAGTTGCGGTAAATAGTTCGTTTCGAATGGGGTCGAAGATAAGGCTAACTATCATTTCATCTTGTTTTTTAACCGCAATAGAGATAGCAAAGTGGGGTATTCCGTGAATGAAGTTGGTTGTACCGTCCAATGGATCGACAATCCAACAGTATTCATCACCGTCAATTTTTCCGTGTTCTTCCGACAGAATGCTGTGTGAGGGGTAGGCTTTTTGGATGTGTTCGATGATGATTTGCTCGGCTAAAGTGTCAACGTCTGTGACAAAGTCATTGCTCGTTTTTTCGGTAATGGTGATACGGTCAGGTTGGTCAAAAGCACGCAATATCTGTTTGCTCGCTTGGCGAGAGGCTTGTAGTGCGATGGTGAGCATAGGATGCATGGATTTTCCTCTGAGGATAAAATTGCGCCAAGCATAGCAAATCGAGAGTAGGATGCAACCTCTGTTTGCCTCTGGTAGGTTTCATCGAATTATTGTAGATTGCATACCAATTTTACAGGTTGGGCGGTATCTGTCTAACCCATTTTTGGAGGTCGGAATATGCTAGAGAACGCTCGAATTGTACTGGTGGAGCCAACTCATCCGGGTAACATTGGTGCTGCTGCTAGGGCCATGAAAACAATGGGGATATCGCAGTTATACCTCGTTAACCCTCAATGCGAGCTTGACCAAAGGGCGATACAAATGGCAGCTGGGGCCGATGATCTGCTGGAGAACGCCTGCACAGTGGAGGTCTTACCAAGGGCACTGAGGGGCGTTGAGTATGCATTTGCAACGAGTGCTCGCCAACGATCGTTGGAGTGGCCGTTGTGTTCTCCACGAGAGTGTGCTGAGCAAGCGAGCACTTTGATGGGCTCAGCTACTGTAGCTTTTGTGTTTGGTCGAGAGCACGCAGGCTTAACGAATGATGAGTTGGCTGTTTGCCAGTCCCATGTTTACATCAATTCAAATGCAGCTTTTTCGTCATTAAACCTTGCTGCGGCAGTTCAGGTCATATGTTACGAATTGCGAGCTACAATAATTAATGCCAAAGAGCGTGATTTATCATCACCCCTTGCAGAAGGATCAGATCCTGGTGAGGCTTGGGCCAGTGGTGAAGAAGTGGTGAGTTTTATGGAAAGTATGGAAGACGCGCTTGTTTATCTGAACGTTCTCGATCCAAAACACCCCAAATTATTGATGCGTCGCTTGTATCGTCTTTTTCACAGGTCTCGGTTAAAGAAGAATGAAATCAATATTTTAAGAGGGATATTTAAAGCAGTTCTCAATAAGTGATTCGTAGGCTTCTACCTTTACTATTTTTTTGTGTGTATAATCGGGTCTGCTTTTTAATTAGAACTAAGTGGGTATTCGTGTGAGCGACTTAAATCAGGATGTCAAACCCTATGTGCCTGCTAGTGAATCTCTACCAGAATTGACTATCAAGGTTATCTTCCTCTCAATCGTATTAGCCTGTGTATTAGCAGGAGCCAACTGTTACTTGGCTTTAAAGGTTGGGACAACGATATCAGCATCCATTCCTGCGTCGGTCATCTCGATCGGTATTCTGCGATTTTTTAAGCGGTCAAACATACTAGAGAGCACCATGGTGCAAACGGCAGCTTCTGCTGGCGAGGGAGTGGCTGCTGCGGTTTCTTTCGTACTGCCGGCAATGATTTTACTTCATTATTGGCAGCATTTCCCATATTGGGAAACACTCATGATAACGATGTTAGGCGGTATTTTGGGTGTGCTATTCTCAGTCCCGCTGCGTCGTGTTCTTTTGAATATACCAACCTTAAAATTTCCTGAGGGAACCGCCATCGGTAAAGTGCTGACAGCCTGTGCCGAGGGTGGTGGTGATTTAGGAGCACTCTGTTGGGGGGCGTTAGTAGGAGGATTGGTCAGTTTTTGTCAGGCTGGATTGCAGATCTTTACAGACTCGCTTCAGCTCTGGTTTCGCATAGGTCAAGTTTTCACGGGTATTGGGATTGGCTACAACCCAGCGCTCGTTGCAGCGGGCTATATTATCGGTATAGAAGTCGGTTTGAGTTTACTGGCTGGTGTGGTTATTGGATGGATGGTTGTATTACCTGTGCTATTTTTGCATTTCGGGCTGGCTTCCGTGGATACCAGTCGTGATGCCTATTCGCTGGTGATGGATATGTGGTCCTCGCACTTGCGCTTTGTGGGGGTTGGTGTGATGTTCGTTGGAGGTATCTGGACGCTTCTTCGAATGATTAAACCTTTGCTGGATGGATGGCAGTCGCCTATTAAAAGCAAGTCTTTATCCTCAAGTAATGCTCGACCACGAACAGATAGGGACATTCCAGGAGTTTGGATTGTGATGGGCATACTGCTTGTTGCTGTCGCTATTTACTACTTCATGTGGACTCAAATAAAGAGTCTTGATTTAGGTATTTCTGTATTAGGCACTCATGGATTTATTCTTTTAGTGATCGGGTTAATTTTAGCGATTGGTTTTGCTCTATCTACAGTCTGTGGTTATTTTACCGGTATGGTTGGATCAACTAACAACCCACTGTCTGGGGTCTTGATTATTGCAGTAGCATTGATCGGCGCGATATTTTTGTTATTTAAACTACTACCACCACATCTGCATCATATTTTGCATCTTTTAGGTGTATTGATTGTGATTACGGCCATGATCGCAACTGCAGCTTCAATTTCAAATGAAAATATTCAAGATCTCAAAGCTGGTCAGATTATGGGGGCAACCCCCTGGAAACAGCAACTTGTGCTTATCTTAGGCGTTGTTTGTTCATCATTCACTATCGCTCCGGTTTTAGATCTATTATTTCAAGCATACGGCATGGCAGGTATTTACCCGCGTTCAGGTATGGACCCTTCCCAGATGTTACCCGCACCTCAGGCAAGCCTTCTTGCATCTGTCGCTCAAGGGATCCTGACTGGAAATTTGGAGTGGGCCATGGTCATACTGGGTGTATCAATCGCCGTTATTTTGATTGGGGTAGATGAATGGTTAAAACCTAAGGGGTATCGTTTACCCGTATTAGCGGTGGGATTAGGTATTTACTTGCCAACAGATGTAATGACACCGGTTATTATAGGAACTTTTGTCAGCTATCTCGTGAATCGATCAATGCGAAAGCGTCATGATGTCGTTTCCCTGCACGAATATCAGCATCAAAATGGATTACTATTAGCATGTGGCCTAGTCGCTGGTGCGGCCCTCATGGGTGTGATTCTTGCTATTCCATTTGTGTTGATGGGGAGCTCTAATGCTCTAGCGGTCATGCCTCACTCTCTTCATCAGGTCGCTACAATATTAGGCTTTTTATCTCTCTTGGCTATTTGTCGATGGCTTTATCGCACATCCTTTTAGGGGGGCATTATGGCTTGTGTGTATTTAGATTATATGGCTTCAACGCCATTAGCAGAAGCTGCGTTTCAAGCGATGCTACCTTGTCTGCAGCCAGATACGCCATTGGGTAATCCTTCATCAAAATCTTTTGGTATAAAGACGCAGTTACTCATTGATCAGGCAGCACAGCAAGTTGCCTCGTCCATTGGCGCAACTGCTGATAGTATCATTTGGACCTCAGGTGCGACCGAAGCCAATAATTTAGCCATCAAAGGCGCTACACAGTTTTATCGCCGTAAGGGTAAGCATATTGTGACCATGGCGTGTGAACACAAAGCGGTGCTAGGTCCTTGCAAGGTGCTCGAGGGTTTGGGGTATGACGTATGTTATTTGATGCCTGATGCAGATGGCTTACTCGACATAGACTTATTGAAAAGTGTATTGCGTAAAGATACTGTTTTGGTCAGTGTAATGCACGTGAATAATGAGACGGGTATTGTTCAGGATATCGCAGCAATTTCAAAATGCATAAAGGCAGTGGGTGCCTTATTTCACGTGGATGCTTCCCAGTCCATTGGCAAGTCCCCCGTTGATGTAGCCACTATGGGCGTCGATTTGATGACATTATCGGCACACAAATCCTATGGACCCATCGGAGTAGGCGCACTGTATGTCCGACAAAAACCACGAATTCACTTGGAGTCCCAGATACATGGTGGTCAGCATCAATCCGGTCTTCGTTCTGGTACTTTGCCTATACATCAAATTGTGGGTATGGGGGCGGCATTTAAAAATACACTCGAGGATTATGTAAACGAGTCTCATCGCGTTGAGTCATTAAGAGATCTAGTTTGGTCTGGGCTTAAGGCTATTGGTGGCGTAACTTTGAATGGTAACTTTGATTATCAGGTTCCTCATTGCCTCAACGTTTCATTTGACGGTGTTTATATTGACTCGTTATTACTGGCTTTACGGAGGTTTATTATATCAACTGGTTCATCTTGTAACGCTGCATTAAATGAGCCATCACATGTTCTCCTGAGTATGGGTGTCGATGAGATATCTGCGCGCCATTCAATGCGGATCAGTTTTGGTAGATATACGCGAGTCGATGAGTGTCAGTTGTTCATTGAGCAATGCACGACTGCCATTCAACGACTACGACAACTCTCGCCGAGGACGCCATGAATTATTCTTCTCAGATCATCGATCTTTTTGACAATACCGATCACGCAGGCGTTTTACAGTGTCATGGTGATGACGTGTATGTTGAACAAACAGGAGTAGCGGGTAGAGAGCTATTTGAGATTTCAGCTCAGATCAAAAGTGACAAGATTATGGCAGCAAGATTTCGTACCTATGGTCCACCTGTATTAATTGCAGCGGGCGAGTGGACGTGTCGTCAATTAGAGTATCAGCATGTGCAAGCTCTATCTTCGATAACAGAACACACTTTGATTGAAGCATTAAGGTTATCAGATTTGGCGGTACACATTGTCGCATTAGTATGTTCCGCGGTTAAAAAAATTGAGCAACGAGTGAATTAAGGAGTCTATATGCGTCGATTATATCCTGCTATTGAGCCTTATGATTTTGGTCACCTAGCCGTGTCAAAACAACATCGAGTTTACTACGAGCAATGTGGCAATCCACAAGGTGTACCGGTGCTTGTTGTTCACGGCGGGCCTGGCGGTGGCTGCCAGGATAAGATGCGTAGTTTCTTTGATCCCGCCTATTATCGTATCATTTTAGTGGATCAGCGTGGCTGTGGTCGTAGTCTTCCTTTTTGCTGTTTAGAGGAAAATAATACACGCTCACTGATTAATGATTTTGAGCAAATTCGTCAACATTGTTCGATTGATCGCTGGATGTTATTTGGTGGTTCTTGGGGGACGACCTTGAGTATTGCCTATGCTCAAACACACCCCGAGCGTATCAGTCAAATAATTTTACGAGGTGTGTTTCTTGCAACACCAGATGAGGTCAGCTGGTTATTTCATGAAGGGGGCGCGAGTCGTATCTATCCTGAAGCTTGGCAGCAATTTATAGAAGGTTTTACTCAGATCGAACAGCAAGATATTATGGCCGCATACCATGCTCGCTTTCAAGCATTGGATCATAATAGCAAAGAGGCTGATGTTTTAGCGCGACAATGTCTTCGCTGGGAGAGTACCATGGCCCATTTGGTGAGTGATCCACAGCAAGTCGAACGTGAGCTTTGTGACGATATAACCCAAACATACTCACGTATCATTTGTCACTATGCCGCTCACGATTTCTTCCTGGATCAGGCGTTACTCGATGGTATGAAGCGGTGTCAACATATTCCGTGTCATATTGTGCATGGTCGCCATGATGTGATCTGTTTGCCAAACACAGCGTGGGACTTGCATCAAGTATGGCCTGGGTCAACACTGCAGATTGTTCCAGGTGGAGCACACTCTGCGATGGATCCTGCTATGATCAATGCATTAGTGACAGCCTGTGATAATTGGAAAGTCATGAACTCTTAAGTGATTCAATCAGTCTGGGATAAATCGTTTGGATAATCACATGGTCAATATGCCCATCTGTTTAGCATCTTTGTCTCGATTGAAAGATTCTCTAGTGGGCGTTGGTGGAACTTGTGACAGTCCAAAAAAGGGCAGTTATTTATCAGAGATGCGTGCAAGAAGTTGGTGGGGGATCTTCGGTAAAAATTGTAGAAACCATAATATGCGCACTCAGCAGGTATTTGCCATTGTGCAGTCTATTGAATCTGTTTTACAGGCAGAAGCTTGTCGAAGAATTGAAGAGCAATTCAAGGCATATGGAGAGGGTATAAAGTGTTTTTCCATCATTGATGATCAGGCATTACAAAATTTAACCAAATCTTCTTACAATTTGATTAGAAAGACGATGAATCAAATACAGCAATCTTACTCGAGTGTGCAGATGAATCGTAGTGAGTTGTACGTGTTATTAAAAGTAGTTTATGATCATAGTGCTGGTGCTAAAGCCGTTCGTCTTGATCACTAGTGTGAGTTACTAAAAGTAACCTAGGTCGTTTTTAAAATGATTAAAACGGTTTTTAAAACAAATAGGATAGTGTTCAATACATGGAGGTTGTGATGAAGAAAGTGATTCTTTTGAGATTGATGCAGGTAGTGTTATTGGTCCCTCCCGCTTTGCGTGAGTGGATGAACACGCTGACTGATTCTGTTCAAATTAAAAGTGAAACGAGTTTTCTTGCTAAGGTTATGCAGTTTCCTACTGCGGCAAACACCGGTACCGTAGTCGACCGATCCATTGATGCCTCTTGGGTCGTGCATCTTGGCGTATGGTCCTTGGTATTTATGCACTTTGCGACTGCCTTGCTCATCACCTGGGGGATTATTGAATTATTATGTCATCTGCGTGTTTCTGATCAGCGATATCAGGTCTATAAAACTTATGCTCAGATCGGGTTATGTTTTGGTATTTTCTTTTATACTTTTTTCTTTGGGTTTATGGCTAGTGATGTTTTTCTTAGTTTTATGCAAGGAGACTCCTTTGATACCAGTATTCTAGTGATGATTGTACCTATGGGATTTGCGTTATTATTTTTAAATACACGATTTCATTCGAACTAGTATCAGCGACCTAACAAGTGGTGCTATAGCTTATGGTGGTATGCTTGTTGGGTCTTACTTCGGTGATTAGCCTTCTGCTTGTAGCCATGCCAGATCTTGAGATATGTTTTCCGTGTCAATGTGGATCGTTAGACGTGAAGGCTGTGCAGCAGCTTTGCATTATGTAGATTCAATTACCACTGAAAATTTTCAATATCTCCTTAATATATTAGTGTATATAAATTGCCCTCCATTAAAATTCTGTGAGAGTGGTCCACATGCCAGCAATTGAAAACAATGATCTAACTTGCCCGTATATACCTGCAATTAGTTCTACAGTCCTTTTGCCTGGAGATGAAATTGTTAATGATAATTTACTCTTGGCTGGATATAGCACTTTCAAAGTGCAATACTGTTTTATCTCAAGTCATTCAGGAAATATTGGCGTTGGAATATCCGCCAGTATCAATTATCAAATCTGCATTGAATCTTCGACCAACAAATCTATCTCTAACGCTAAGTGATTATTATCGTTACTATCAATGTATGCTGCGTTACTATCCTGGTTGCGGTTTGGATAGACTGAACAAGAGACTTGGGGTTGAGCATTTACCCGCTGTCATGAAAAACTTCATTGATACAAATCCACAATCAGATGATATCAAGAAAAATTTGCTTGCTGAATTTTTAAGTGCAAGCCCCTTTGGTTTAACGCTAGATTCATGTAAAAAATTATCCGTATATAAAATCGACATGTTGAAAAGTGCACTCAAGTTGTGTTTATTGGATGCTGTCAATAATTATCAGAGATTAACAATCCGTAGCAATGATCAACGGGAAGTCTGCCAGTGGTTAGCTGATTATCGTCCCTCTGTATCATTTAACTCGATGCTTTTCGGTTATTTTCCTGCCGCCTTAAGAAAGTTACTTGATCAATTGACAAACATGAGAGTTAGTGGATCAATTGAATTAAATCAATTCTAGTCTTTGACTTAGATTCTTTGCTAACGTGTCTCGATTCTGTTTTTAAAGAATTATCATACTTGTTAGAGTCTTCTAAAGACTTTCGTTTCTTGCAAAGCAGGTCTTTTAGCCGTATATTTTCATTTTTTATAGGAATAAGTTTTTTGAATCGATGAGTCAGTGGCAATTAACAAGGCAGTTACAGCTTACTCTTAAGAAGGCTCTTTTTTTCTTCTTTTTATTGATCACGGTTGTCTATGGGCAATCTTCCTCTACACCTGATGAGTCTATTGGTGGTCATCATGCCCTCTGGTCGGCCATTATTGGTCATCCGGCTGATTCTCGAGTGTACTTGGGTATGTGGGCTCTTCACTTAAGTGCTGAGGCTATACACGATGATAATGCCGTTAATGACTTAGTGGCATTAACCTATGATGGTTATTCCGCAGGTGCCTTCAAGAACTCTTATTATGATTGGACTTATGCCGCCGCCATTCAGCGTGAGGTGTACGAAAAAAATCTTGCCCACAATTCATCAATTCATGTTGGTTATAGAGCTGGTGGCATTGTTGGTTATGATGATCGTCTATGTGGTGATTTATGTTCACTGTCGCCTGTTCTTCCCTTTGTTGTTCCTTACATCAATTTACAAAAAAATAATGTCGGGTTTGAGTCTCAATATGGTTATACCGTGCTTACAGCCGGCCTCTATTACCATTTTTAATGCCTTGTGCGGTGAATGCATCTTGAGTGATGGCGTGTTTATGGTCAACGATCGGTTATTCGCCATTGGATGTGCTTTTTATCCAATTAAGGATGTGTTCATAAGTCGATGCTCTATCAGATTCATTGAGCACTTCATGGTAGGCGTCGGGTGGTGTAAGCGTCATTTTACCTTTGCTGGATATGATCTCAAAAAATTGCTGAGTTTTGCTATTGTCGGCGAGTACATCATTTTCGGCAATAATTATCAAAGCAGGTATATTGGGCCAATGTTTTGCGCGTTTAAAAACGGTATCTTGTGCTTCTTTTGCTGCTAAAAACCAGGCTACAGAAGTAGCATTCAAACGTTTCTTATCAGCTGCGATTTTCTTCAAGATGCTCTCGTCATGAGTGAGTTGAATTTTTTTGGTTTTTTTTGGTATTGATAGGGTTGGATATAGCTTAGCTAGCTGTCTTAATGTCCATTGAATGGGTTGTATGGGTAAGAGTTTAGGATGAGTGCCTAAATAGGGTGCACTTAATATTACGCGATGAATCGGATGAGCTTTTTCATGCGTTAAAAGGTAATAGCTGGTTAGCAAACCACCGTTACTATGAGCAATAAGATTGATGCTTTTTGGCTGGCACTGTTGTTGAAGAACCGTTAATACTTGATGTAGGTCGCTGCTGTAGGCTTTGAAGTGTTCAATGTAACCTCTGCGACCACTGGAGAGACCGTGGCCTCTGATGTCAAGCGCTGCCACGTGATAGCCCTGATTGAAAAAATATGACATCACGGATAAGTAGCAGTCTGAATGCTCGGAATAGCCATGAATAAATACAATTATTTCGGCATTCTGGTTCTGTTTGGCATATTGGTAGTAGATTTCCGTGGTGTCATCGGTGTGAAGTGTATCTTCTCTGAGTGCACGTTTCAGTCTTTGGGATGGCTGATAGAGTAGTGATGGCACGGGTTCTCCTTAACACCTGTTTTGAAAGTCCACGTATCATACGCAGATATCCGGTTTCGTAAAAGGTTGTGATGGTATTTTTTCAAGGATTTGTTATGATGTCGCCTCATTTTTAGACACGGAATATGATAATGCTCTCTACTGCAAACCTGACTATTCAATTTGGAAGCAAGCCTTTATTCGAAGACGTTTCAGTCAAATTTGAAGAGGGTGGTCATTACGGTTTGATTGGTGCTAATGGGAGTGGTAAATCCACCTTCTTAAAGATTCTATCGGGTGATCTGGAGCCCACTCACGGGCAGGTTATGAAAGGACCTGATCAAAGAATGGCCACACTTTGTCAGGACCAGTTTGCGTTTGATGAGTTCAGTGTAATGGATACGGTTATCATGGGCCATCAAGACCTATGGAAAATTAAGCAGAGGCGTGATGAGATTTATGGGCTTCCCGAAATGTCAGAAGCTGAAGGTATGGAGGTGGCCGATCTAGAGATGCAGTACGCTGAGCTGGATGGATACTCCGCAGAATCTCGAGCAGGCGAGTTATTGCTGGGTGTCGAAATCTCAGAAGATCAGCATTGTCGTTTAATGAGTGAGCTACCCCCTGGGCTCAAATTACGAGTTCTTTTGACGCAGGTATTATTTGCAGATCCTGATATTATGTTACTGGATGAACCAACAAACAATCTAGATATCAATACTATACGCTGGTTAGAGAATGCATTACGTGAAAAAACATGTACCATGATCATCATTTCACATGATCGTCACTTTCTAAATGCTGTTTGTACTCATATGGCTGACTTAGACTATGGTCGTGTCCAATTGTTTCCAGGTAATTACGATGAATACATGGCAGCGGCAATGCAGGCTCGACAAAAAATGGTTACTGATAACGCCAGAAAGCAGGCTAAAATTCAAGAATTACAGGCCTTTGTAAGACGATTCTCTGCAAATGCCTCTAAGTCTCGTCAAGCGACATCGCGCCTCAAGCAGATTGATAAAATCGAGCTGGATGAAATTAAACCTTCTAGCCGAAAGTTTCCTTACATTCGTTTAGAACAGGAGAAGAAATTGCATCGTCTAGTGTTAGAGCTAGATGAATTGCAAGGTGGCTACGAGATCGAGTCACCCCTATTCAAAGATGTGACTTTATCAATTGAAGCAGGCCAACGAGTTGCTGTCATTGGGCCTAACGGTATCGGAAAGACCACGATGTTAGAAACAATTATGGATCGTCTGCCAAAGCAGTTTGGTGGCGTTAAGTGGTCTGAAAATGCATCAATCGGATATTTCTCCCAAGAGCATGCCGATGATTTTGCTGAAGACGCAACGCTCTTAGACTGGGTGGCGCAGTGGGGTCAGTCAGGCGATGATGAGCAAGAAATAAGAGGTGTTTTGGGTCGCATGCTTTTTCCAGGAGACTCTACTAAAAAGTCGGTGAGAGTGACTTCAGGTGGTGAAAAAGTTCGTTTGATGATTGGTAAATTGACCCTACAAAAACCGAATGTTTTAGTGTTAGACGAGCCAACGAATCACTTGGATATGGAGTCGATTGAGTCTCTCAATATGGCTTTGGAGCAATATGAGGGGACGTTAATTTTCGTGAGCCACGATCGCCAATTCGTTTCTTCATTAGCGACTCAGGTGATTGAAATTAAGCCTCATGGTGAAGTGGTGCATTATAAAGGCGATTACGATAGTTATTTAGAATCACAAGGCTTGGAAGCCTAAAACGCTGAGCCCAATGTGCGGATAATAAATGTGCTTGTATTTATGTAAGTGAGATTGTCTCATCCGATTCTGTATTTAGTTCCACCTGTTCAATTTTATTGAAACGAGAGCTTATTTTCTTTGATGACACGTGCACTTGTTCAACATCTTGCTGTGCTTGATTGATGTGTTTAGCCAAGTTATCCATCCGTGTCTGAAAGCGGCCAAAGTCTGTTCCCAAAGCATTGAGATGTTGTTGAATGATATGGACCTGTTTTCGTGTTGCCGCATCTTTTAAGACCGCTCTAGCAGTGGTTAAGACAGCCATCATGGTCGTGGGCGATACCAACCAGACACGAGATTTTTGTGCCAACTCAATCAGCTCTGGATAGTGGGCATGGATTTCAGCGAAAACAGCTTCTGCAGGGATAAACATCATTGCACCATCTGAAGTTTCATCAGGTATAATGTATTTACTCGCAATGTCTTGAATGTGTTTCTTAATGTCATTTCTAAATTGTTGCTCATAGGCGTTTTGTTGTTGCACCGGAAGATTGCTCGCTTGTAATTGCTTGAAGCTCTCCAGTGGGAATTTGGCGTCGATCGCGATATTCCCGGTTGGGTCAGGAAGAAGTAGTAGGCAATCAGCACGCTTACCGTTTGATAAGGTGTGTTGTAAGGAAAAGTGCCCATCAGGTATGACGTTGCGAATTAAGCTATTGAGTTGTATTTCACCGAAAGCGCCGCGGGAGCGCTTGTCATTGAGGATATCTTGAAGCCCGACCACATTACTGGAGAGCTCTGTGATTTTTTGTTGGGCTTGATCAATAATCGTCAAGCGCTTCATCACATCTGTGAAAGTAGCCGTAGTTTTTTCAAAGCCTTTTTCAAGTTGTTTATCGACTTCACCGCTAATCTGCTTTAGACGTTCTTGTGTCTCACGTGTGAGTTGATTAATTTGCTGTGACAGTAATTCACCGTGCTGTTTTAGGGTGCGATGGATGTGTTCTTGAGCACCGTGAAGACCATCGCGTAGACTATCTTGTATAACTTTAAGGCTATCGATCTGATGTTTGTCAAAACGCTCGCGTTGTAATTTGATATCGTGTGTGTGTTGCTGCAGTAAAGCTTGCAGGTCCTGACGTTGGGATTGAAGCTGCTGGATGCGTTCAAGTAGGATTGTTAACTGTTGCTCAGTGATTTTTTGACTGGCTGTATGTTGACTGTTCTGAGTAAAAATAGACCTAAATAACAGTCCGATAAAACCAATTAGAATAATTTGTAACGTTAAGACGAGCGCAATTGTAAATACCATGATGATTGCCTGAGTTAAATTAATTTCTCTGGTATTATGTCTGATTTTCTAATGTGGGCAAAGTATTAAAAATTTTTATTGTTTTTTTTAACGATACGAGAGAGTGCAGTGAAGAGTTTAATTGACCAGTTTCGTGAAATGATTGCACGGAATTTCTTAAAAGAGGGGGGCTGTCCTTGGATGAAAGAACAAACCTGGCATTCTATTGCTCGATACTCGTTGGAGGAAGTTTATGAGCTCAAGGATGCCATTACACGTGAAGATAATGATGCAATTAAAAGTGAGTTAGCTGACTTGTGTCTGCACTTAGTCATTTATAGTGAGTTAGCTAATCAACAAGATGCATTCAGTTGGGATGATATCGTGCAAGCGGCCATTGACAAACAGCGTGAGCGCCGTGATGGTTTCGATGCCAGTAGTCAGTCATCTGTGGAAGCTCATCAGCATTGGAATCGTAAGAAAAATCTCGATCGTCTTCATGACTCGGTGTTATTCGATATTCCTGATAACTTTCCGCCGCTGATGACAGCGGAACAGCTGTCTCTCCTCAAGAAAAATCTAGGGCTCAGTTCGCAAAGTGATCATCCGTTAGTCGTAATAAAGCGTGATGTTATGGATTTGGAGGAGG
>DCQA01000005.1:0-11160 GCA_002323325.1 Coxiellaceae bacterium UBA1530
TTCTTGATGCTGATAAAGAGGGTTTCTTGCGCTCTTCTCGCTCTTTGATACAAACTATAGGGCGAGCCGCTAGGCACTTGCACGGTAAAGCAATCTTATACGCGGACAGAATAACAGGCTCAATGAAAACAGCATTAGATGAAGGCGAGCGACGTCGAGCTATTCAGTTGGCATTCAATGAAGAGAATGGTATTACACCAAAATCGGTGAGTAAGCGTATTCGTGATATTCTTGAGCCTGATGAGTCAGAAGATCCATTGTCGGGTCAGGATAAGGTTCAGCAAGTTCAAGAGGAGTCCCTTATCTATCAAAAAATGTCTCCCTCTGAGTTAGCTATGACGCTAGCCGACATGGAGAAGACGATGCTGAGGCACGCTGAACATTTAGAGTTCGAGCAGGCAACCGAACTCAGAGATAAAATTGCCTGGATTCAGCATCACGTAATGGGAATTAATTAAGTCTTGTGTTTGTTGTGTCACCTCAGTTAGGATGATTTCTTTAGATTCACCAGGTTATTTTTCGATGCTTGATCAGTTTTTTTCTAGTGATGCCTTGTTGCACTGGGTACCCATCGTGGGCTATCCGGGATTGTGTGCGATTGTGCTTCTGGAAATGGGATTGATCGTCGGTTGTTGTTTGCCAGGGGACAGTCTTTTGTTTACCGTTGGAATATTAGCGTCACGTGGTGTTTTCGAGATGTCGATTGTCATACCGCTACTGATTATTACGGCCGTCATTGGGTATATGATGAGTTATGCCATAGGATATTATTTAGGTGCGTGGCTTTCCGGTCGTCCAGACCGTTGGTATTTCAAAGAGGAGTATCTGACAAGAACAGAAGCTTTTTACGCGCACTATGGTATACATTCACTATTTTTAGGTCGATTCATCCCTATTATTCGTTCATTCATTCCAGTCACTGCAGGCATGGTGCGTATGCCGTATGGTCGATACATGCTATGTAACATTGGTGGTGCCATTGTCTGGGTGACTAGTTTGTGTGGGTTGGGTTATTTACTAGGTAGTCAGATCCCTTCCATCGATCGTTACCTACTACCAATCATCGGTGTCATTATTGGGATCTCTGTTCTTCCCGTTATTATTCGTTGGTGGCAAGCCCGTCGTCAGTAAGCATAATTTTACCGGTTTGATTCGCTTAAGTCTGGTATTGGCTTTCCCTATTAGCTATGATGATGGACGTAATCTATTGTTTATTATGGAAGAATAGAGGTGCTCAGGGTGAAAGGACTATCATCAATAAAGTCATTCCATTGGGGAATCGTCATCTTAGTCTGTGGTTTATCTATTTTGACTTTGATGCATGTCTTTCGCCATGAACCTGCGCGTCTTCCTCAGAAAGAAAAGCAATGGCCAGTTCATGCCATGACTTTACCTAAGCCAAGTTCACATACGCCTCATCTATTTTTATACGGCAAAGTCGATCATTCGAGTTTAGTACAGCTTTCCTCCGCGGTATCAACTTCTGTCCAAGATGTTCTAGTTAAAGAGGGTGACCGAGTAACTTCGGGTCAGTTGCTCATTCAATTAGATGATCATGAGTTTCAATTAACCAAGAAAATCCATCAGGCTGACCTGACACATGTTAAATCCGAGTTGACATCAGAGCAACTTAATCTTGATCGACTACAACACAACATCAAGCATCAAAAACAGTTACTGGATTTAGTGCAAGCTTCTTTAGAGCGCTATCAATCTCTAACAGGGAAGAAATACGTCAGCCAAGAGGAGTTAAACGTTAAGCAGAGGGAGTTTAATCTTCGTTCCATTCAATACAAAGATAGTTTGCATGAGATTGATCAAAGTCATCAGCAATTGGTACGACTGTCTAGTCGCATTGAAAAAATCCAACACCAAGTCGATCAAGACAATATCAATATTGACAGCTGCAGTATTGTCACACCAGTGTCAGGTCAAATAACACAATTACCCACTGTGGTTGGTGAGGAAGTATTATCAGGTCACCTTTTAACTGAAGTGATGCCAACGCTCAACAAAGAGGTCCATGTTATTATACCAAGTATTAAAGTACCTTTGATTACAAAAGCAATAAATAAAGGAGATAGAATCACAGCTGAATGGCGATCTCAGAGTGATGTTGCTTCATTAAGCCTTGTACGATTAACACCATATGTGGCGCCAGGGCAAGCCGGCCAAGAGGCGATATTTTCAGTAGACCCCGAAGATGCGGCTGATTTTGTCATGGGCACGCATGCTGCTGTTGTGATCAACCTACCCACAGTAGACAATAGTTTTATAGTTCCTGAATCAGCGCTGTATCATCAACAACAAATTTATAAGATTGATGATAATCGATTGCGCGCGGTCAATGTCGTCGTGATGGGTTCTATTTATCAGAATAAGCAACGTGATTATGTGATTCAAACAGAAGAACTGAGTCCTAATCAATCAATTTTAGTATCACAAATTCCACAGGCAGTAACTGGTTTAAAAGTCTCAGTTAAAAAGACCCGTCAGAGGTTGAATGATGCAGGATAAAAAATTTTCTTTGATAGAGTTTTTTATCAGTCACCGCCTGGCCGCGAATCTGTTGATAGCAATATTTATTTTACTGGGCTTGATTGGTCTTACTCAGCTCAACACACGATTTTTGCCAAAATTTTCTATGGATACGGTGGTGATTTCTGTTGTTTGGCCTGGTGCTAGTCCCGCCGATGTTGAGAGTGCTTTAACAACCCCTATCGAGAAGCAGCTGGCGAGCCTGGATAACGTTCTCAGAATGAGTTCGGTATCCAGTCTGGGTCTATCGATGATTGTTATAGAGTTCAATCGTGGTACCAATATGACTCGAGCTTCTCAGGAAATTAGAGATCGAGTTAATTTAGTACCGAATTGGCCTGCTGAAAGTAAGCCTCCAGAGGTATCATTGGTTCAACTATATGATCCTGTCGCTAACGTCATCATTTCTACTCAGGATCATTCACGTACCTTGCGTCATTGGGCGCAGCAAGCGCAGCTTGAATTGCTTGATAATGGCGTAGACAAAGTTGATATTTCAGGTATGCCTGATGAGGAGATTCAACTAACGGTTGCTGCTGATCAACTATTGTCATTGCAGCAGCATTTGGGTGAAATTGCGGCATTAGTTAATGATCAAAGCCGTGATATTTCGGCAGGTTTAATCAAATCACCGAGTTATCAGCAAGGCATACGATCGAATTCAAAAGTACAGTCTGTGAACGATTTAATGCAACTACCCATTGTGTCGGGTGACAAGCAATCAGTCATACGTTTACTTCACCTTATGGGATTAACTCAACAACCCATTGAGCATGAGAACACGATTATGTACAAAGGGCAGCCTGCTATTGAGTTAGCGGTTTTACGATCTCAACAAACCGATACGTTAACCGCTGCGAAGAAACTGAAGCAATGGGTTGTTCAGGCCCAGAAGGAATGGCCTTCTAGTGTCACGATTCATGTTCATTTTGAGTTTTGGAAGAATATAAAAGAACGTATCAATGTTTTATTGGAAAATGGAACAGTGGGCTTGTTGTTGATATTGATCCTTTTATTTTTATTTCTTGTCACTCGTGTTGCGGTTTGGGTTGCATTTGCGGTCCCATTATCAATTTTCGGCGCGATTTTTTGTTTGTGGGTGTTCAATGGTTCAATCAATATGGTCAGTTTATTTGCACTGATCATGACGCTGGGTATTATTGTTGACGATACGATTGTCGTTGCTGAAGAGGGCGTTCGTCTGTATCAAGAAGGCATGACCCCATATCAAGCGGCATTACAAGGTGCTCAACGGATGTGGGTGCCTATAGCAACATCATCATTAACAACGCTCGCTGCCTTTTCACCGTTATTATTTTTGAGTGGTAAGATGGGAGAGATTCTAAACGCCATACCCTTGGTAGTTGTTTGCGTTATTATCGCATCGTTGGTCGAATGTTTTTTAATACTACCTAATCATGTGATGAAAAGCTTAGAAAAGACTACTAAGTCACCCCCGCCTCGATATCGAATATGGTTAGATCATGCATTCCTTCAGGTTAAACACCACTATCATCAGGTATTGTCATGGTGCATGAAACATAAATCAATTGTTTTTAGTGGAGTTCTAGTTTCTATTCTTTTATCGGTTGGGTTGATAACCAGTAATCGACTAACTTTTTCATTTTTCCCGTCACCCGACAGTAATCGTGTTAGTGCAGATATAACATTTAATGGTGGAGTTTCGCAAAAACAGATGGGGGATTATCTCAATCAAGTAGAGCAAGCTGCCCGACAAGCCGATCGCTCCTTATCTTCATCAAAACCACTGATTACGGCTATGGTTCAGTATTTTTATCGATCTACAGAACCTTATGATAGACGAAGTCCCAAGCGAATTGCCTCTATTGCTGTTGAATTAGTTTCACCTGAGGATCGTCGTATCACTAATCAAGCATTCGTTAATGCCTGGGAGCAGCGTGTTAAACATGTCCCATGGGTCGAAGGTGTACGGATTAATTCTTCACGAAAAGGAATGCCTGGATCTGATATTGATATCGCTGTTTATGGGGCTAAGCCAATGCAGCTCAAACAAGCTGCTCTAGAATTACAGGATAGTTTGAAAAAGTATCAAGGTGTTTACAATATCACTGATTCCATGCCGTTTGCACAGTATGAGTATGTCTTTAAACTGAATACAGAAGCGCAGGCTTTAGGTTTGACAACACAGGAGATTGGTTCACAAGTGCGTGCTGCGTTTAATGGTGTGCTTGTGCAGACCTTCTATAAAGGTCAGGATCGAATTGATATTCGATTAAAACTGAAGCCTAATGATCAATCAGAGTTAACTTCGCTTGAAAACTTACCCATCAAAACATCAGAAAATCAAGTTATCCCATTGGCCTCATTAGTATCAATACAGCAACAAAAAGCCTTTGACAGCTTGCAACACTTGGATAGGCGACAAGTGATCACTGTTAATGCTGAGGTCGATCGTGGGCAGGGCAACACACGACAAATTATACAGAGAGTGATGCAGGACGATTTACCAGGCTTAATTGAAAAATACGGAGTCAGCTATGAACTTAAAGGCCGCTCAATGGAAGAAGAGCAAACATTACGAGAAATGAAAGTCGCTGTTTGTGTTATGTTAGTTATGATTTATATTATTCTTGCCTGGGCATCGTCATCTTATGTCTGGCCATTATTAGTCATGGTTGCCATTCCGCTTGGTCTGCAAGGTGCTATTTGGGGGCATTGGCTGTTGGGGCGTGAGCTCACTATTTTATCGTTGTTTGGTTTTTGTGGTCTAGCAGGTATTGTGATCAATGACTCTATTATTTTACTATTTCGCTATAAAGAGCTTTTAGCTTTGGGTATGCAAAAAACCGAGGCTATAGTGGAGGCCAGTTGTCAACGTATGCGGCCCGTTTTGTTGACTTCAATCACCACCATCGCGGGTTTGTTACCACTACTATTTGAGCGCTCTATGCAGGCTCAATTTCTAATTCCCATGGCGATTTCCATCTGTTTTGGTCTGCTATTTGCCACCGTATTAATTTTAGTGGTTATCCCTGCGTTGGTGTCACTGTCGGAGGGGTGATGTGGAGTGTTATTAGCAAGGAATAGACATGGGTTTTAATTGACCATCCAGGTTGACAGTTTTACTTAACGTGTTGAATGCGTATAATCAAAAGCATTGTTTTTTTATGCATTTAAAAGGAGCTGTTGTGCAGTCAAGTTCGACCCTTTCACAAACCGTTGCCGTAATTGTTGCGGTAATATCAGTGCTCGTGTTAACGCATTTTGTCCCTCAGCAATCCTTTTATCCCCACGGTATCGTACTGCCTGCTAAACAGGTCAGGCCTGCGACTCAGCCCGATACGGTTAGAATTTATCAAGTATTGCCTAATACAGCTCAGAAGCTTGGTCGATTAAGTATCGAGATGCATGCAGCTAAGGGTCGGAACCAGCGTGTCGATGAGGCCCGAATCATTGCCAAAGCGCAATCATTAGCTTCATCAGTTGGTGCTAATGGAATGGTGTTTGATTTAATGTATGGCGGCAGCCCTGAAGGCTCGGCGTTAAATAATTACTACCTGATGGGGTATGCTATTTATGCATCAGTGCCTGATGAGCTAAACATCAATTTTATTTCTCCAATAGAATCTTAAATAAGGTTATGAATATGTCTTTCAACTTCCCTTTAATTCTACTAGTTCTCACGGTTTTTAGTGGTGTCATTATTCTTGTGGATGGATGTTTCATGCTTTGGCGTCGGAGACTGGGCATTGTGCCTCGTTCGTCATTGCCACCAGTCATTGATTATGCACGTGCCTTTTTTCCAATTTTATTGATTGTTTTATTGATACGTTCTTTTATCGTACAGCCATTCCGTGTGCCGACGGGTTCTTTATCTCCGACCATATTACCCGGTGATATGATTGTTGTGACTCAATATAACTACGGATTACACTGGCCTGTATGGGACACAACGCTGAAAAAAATTGGCTATCCTAAGCGTGGTGAAATTGCCTTGTTTCGTTATCCGGTTAATCCGATAGTGCCTTTTGTCAAGCGTGTTGTCGGTGTGCCAGGTGATCGTATTAGTTATATTGATAAGGTTTTTTATATTAATGGCAAGCGAGCCGACCAAAAATACCTCGGCAAGTCAACAGAGTTTAGCCAAAGTGGCCGCTCTTGGCCAGTGAAGGTGTATGAAGAGAACTTAGAGGGTATCGTTCATAAAATTTACCGTAATCCTAAACGACCTGGTATCGATTTTCACGATGTGGTTGTTCCTCCAGGTTATTACATGATGGTGGGTGATAATCGTGATAACTCTGATGACAGTCGAGCGTGGGGATTTGTTTCGCAGAATGATTTTATTGGCAAGGCACGTTTTATTTGGATGAGCTGGAATTCACATGCGGATTGGTTTCATAAGATCCGTTGGAATCGAATCGGTAATGGTTTAGACCAATCTATCTCAGATTAGGGGCTGTTTCCAATGAATGATGAAAACTTTGCGAGTCGATGACTCAATAATAGCCGCGCTCATTCGCCCTTGCTAATAACAACCTCTCTGCATTTGCCTTCTTTTTGTGGGCTAGAAAAAATATTTCCCCAAGCTTGCACAGGAATTCTCACTATTATGTGAACTGCTGGTATTGCTTGAAGCCTCGATATCGGTTTCAGTTATATCTTCTTTTTCGTCACTGTGCCCATGCCCATGCCCATGCCCATGCCCATGCCCATGCCCATGCCCATGTCCATGCACAAGCCTATGTTCGTGTATGCCTTCATCTTCGTGCTCGAGGTGGTTGATGGTTTCCCATGCGATAAAGAGATAGCCAGCCAGTGATAATGTAAAAAATAGATTGTTCGATGTGCTCTCGTAGGCTATCGGATTCGCCTTTAAAGTTGTGATTAAGTTGTAAGTAGCGGTTGCTAGTTGACTATAAATAATCATTATGCGCAGTAGTCCATAGGAACATGTGAGGGAGTGGTTGTGTGAGTGTGAAGGTTCAGAATGAATGATTGATTCAATACCTGCACTTAAGAACTCAGTAACCACTCCAATACAGAGCCAGGCTTGGAATAATCGCTTAGATATATTAAGTAATGTATCCTGAGTATTCGCTAAATCTATCATATCCTCAGCAGCGTGGCCGACCATGAATAACCCTATCGATAAAATACGAGCTGCGGATGGAGATGAAGCTAGTATGGTATAGGCAAATTGATAAAAATCGAAATGATTGACATGTGGTCCAGCGTCTACAAGAGAGTAGAATAATAGCCAGACGAATCGTCCTGTAGGTCCCACGGCAGACTCAAGCTCTGCCGATTTTGTCCAACCTAGTGGCAGCGTTAAGACCACTAGGCCGAGTAATGTAACAGCCTTTTGAGAAGGTGTAATAGTTGGTCTTTCATGGGTGGTTTTTTCATCTTTGAAAATATCATGAATATGTGCTGTTAATTCTTGGATATCTTTACCTGTCATAGCAGAGTAAGCGTGCTTACCATAAAGATAATAGCCAGTGATTATTATGGATCCAGCCCCGAGATAATTTATGGCATGGAGTGGAATTTTTGCAAAGAGTGGATAATGTGTTTGATCTATTATGGCCTCTAAGGTTCTAGCATTAAACATAAAAGGCAGTGAATATATCACTGCAATAGTGCTGGGTATGGCAATTTTTAGGATGGATGCAGAAGTGGTTTTTACAGTAGGGATGTGTGATGGAAATGAATCTTTTTTATCCGACCTTTGAGGTAAGAGTGAGTCCTCTAATTCGCTTGTCATGTTTATTCAGCCAGATTGTATTCAAAGAGGTGATTAAGCCAGAACGTATCATGTGCTGCAATCATCCTAAAAGAATTAATATTACCTTAATCCGGTGAGGTAACTTTATGAATCCAGGCCTACGCTTTATCGGGTGTCTTCGTCGACTATGGTCTTGTTCTTAGGCTGCAAATTATTAGGATCTTAGCTCCCCCATCAGAATATGCAATCAGCTATTCAACCTTAATCTTGCTAATCGATATTTTTACTGTTTTTGAACGATTAGGCAGCGACAAAAAAATATACTATTACTAGTATGTAAGCACGAAAGTAGAGGCATAATGACTGATCAATACACTATAAGAATTTCTGTATGACCGTATAGACGTTCATCTGCAGTGAGTAATATTCACAATCAATCGCACAGCGTTATATCGGGGCATTAGAATTTTTAAATACCACAGTGAAAATCCACCTATTAGCTTTTATCTAGTAGCATATTTTTACTGATAATTTATTTTTGTTGGCACACATGACAACCAGCGGTGTCCATTAACCAGGTTTGCCACTTGGAAAAACCGTTGTTAAAGCATTGCTAGGTCGTAGTATGACCAATGATGTGAATTATTTGATGTTTATCCATGATATCCTCCCGATTAAGAGTCTTTATGCGATATAAGTCACAAAGAGAACATCTGTATACATACTTGAATATGATTCTACTGATAAGTTAAATACATTTACAATACTCTTCCTATTAGTCTACTTAGTTAAGTTTTTTCTTGATAGTTTGCGAGTGATCTCTTAATTAAATCGTACTTTCTATGATGTTTTAATATAAGGGTAAGTGATAGATTTACAAATCGTACCTTGTTCTAAAAATTGTATTCATCGACCTACATTTCGGTTGATTTTTCAAGAATTGCGCAGATTGTTCGAGAGATCTCATCAATAGTTTTAAGAGAAACATCAATGGTGTGATTAGCAAGCTCACTAAAGCATTGGTCTCGATCATGTAAGGCTTTTTGTGAAAGTGGGTGATTGATATGCTCTATATGCCAGGGCGGCGTGTACTTTCCCCAGCGTTGATGTAGTTCGTCAATATCACATGCTAGATAAATAATAATGTGCGGATTCAAGAAGGCATGATTGTGTTTGGAATTAAAAAAGCTACTTCCACCAGTGCTTATAACGCCATGTTTTAAATCACTGAGATTATTGAAAACTTGACTTTCTAGCTGACAAAAAAAATCCCAGCCATGGTGTTTTACAATAGCTTTGCAATCATAATGAATACCGTGTTTTTGTGCGTAGTATTCCTCAATGCGCCGATCTGTATCATGCCATGGTTGTTCTAGCTGTTGCGCAACAGCTTGGCCAACACTGGATTTACCACAACCTTTGATGCCTATTATTATTAATAGATTGATTTGATGAGATGTTATCATATTTATCCTAACTAAGTTTGTAACTAATCAAAAGCTTTAAAAGTTTTATTACTCCATTGGCTGAGGTTCTTCACTGATGCGTAAAGGTATCCAGCTAACAGTTATGTTATGACGATAATGTCTTCTATCACAAGAATAAAGTTTATTAATGTGTCATACGGTAAAAAAACAAGGATAACTACGCTATCCGTGGCACTGAGTATGTTGATAAAGCTCGTAGCACTAGATAAGTGGATGGCTTTGCAATATATGGTCGCTGAAAGTGGAAGCACTGAGTCTTTCTTATTATAAGTGATACTTTCAATATAGCGTAAGTAGGAAGAGATTGCGTTTAATAATGAGATTATTTGACATGGTTTCATGGGTTGCCTCGGTTTTAATTTTCTATTTAGCCAATAACACAGTTTGTCATATCGTACAAAGTTAAGATTAAAAATTAAGAGATGATTATAAAATTAACAGGTAGTCTCAACGTCCGTATTAAAGCTAATGACAAATGGTAAATCAAGGAGTATTACTTCAATTATTCAAGAATGATTATAAGAGATTCTATTCGAGATAATCGAGGGGCCTAAAATTCAACACCTATGAATATATTTATTTGGCATGTGATATCTTCATTATATATAAGTCGCTTATGATGGAAGAATATATCCTTCAAGGATTATCGTTGAATGAGGGCAATGAAAGCTTGTGATCGGTGGTTATGAATTCCAAGAATAATGTTATATATAATCAGAAAAGTGGCGGAAGCTAGACTTGAACTAGCGACCTTCGGATTATGAGTCCGACGAGATACCAGGCTTCTCCATTCCGCCACATTACTTTATATGTTAGCTGAAGATTATTAAAAATCAAATGAAGAGATATATTGACCGTCACAGCAACTACAGACAAGCTAAATAATAATTGTCTATACTTTGGTTTTGCATAACCAAGGAGTAAAATATATCAGAAACCAAATCAATTAATTAATGGCATGTATCAGTCAAATATTGCAATGACAGCGGCAAGAGAAAAGCAGTCTTTTGTCAAGCTAACGCACTTATCGTAAGCGTCAAAGTTCTCATACGTGTTGGCATCATTTCGTGGCATTGGTTAAGCTCGTAGAACCCTTTTTAAAGCTGTAGTAACTCTAATATATAAAAAATGGATACTTTGTTATGAAAAAAAACTTGATCATTCATATAATTCTTTTATTTATATTAATTTTATATGGAGCTAATAGTTGGGCATCGGAACATAAATTTAATGAAGGAATAGAGATTCTGGAATTTAAAGTGGATGCGAAAAATATTCATTAAATTATAAAATCTGATAGGTTAATATGGACTAATTATTTAAAAAATACTCCTTCCTTTGAAGAAAAATATATTGGAATAAACCCAGAAAAATCAGACCATCTATATGTTGTCATACATTGGAAAGCATGGAAAGCATGGAAAG
>DCQA01000005.1:11482-22726 GCA_002323325.1 Coxiellaceae bacterium UBA1530
TGGAAAGCATGGAAAGCATGGAAAGGGTGGAAAGCTATACCAAAAAAGGAACTTAATGATTTGCAAAGTGTATCAGATAAAAACCTCGGTGATAAAATACAGCTTATTAACTCCACGGACTTGATGTCACTCACCGAGTTTAAAAGAACTGATAAATGCCATAACGTCGAAGAAGATATCTAATCTGGTAAAAATAAGATCAAAGAAGATATCCAAGAAGAAAAAAACTAATTAGTTTATCTGTGCGTAATCTAAAGGGTCTACTATAAGCGTCCGAATGATATGTTGAGGATACTCACGAAAAATGAGATTACGTGGCCCCCATTATGTAACTAATATTCCTATTAGGTCGGAAGAAAATTCGATTTTTAAGACTTTTTTGGTCCCTAGACTATTGGCCAATGGTGCATAAATCAGTTGCCCGATTACATATCCGATTAAAAATATTGGGACAATTTACTGTAAATTATTTTCTGAGAGTTGAAAACTTTGTTTCAGTAGCTGTAATGCAGGAGTGATCATCACATTGGAAATGTGGCGCTAAAAATAAAGCTGAGTAAGATGATCTTTTTATATCCGGTCATTGTTGTTACTTTACACGAAGAAGATTGTCTACTACCAATATAAGTAATTTTCTTTCACATCATAACAGCATTCGTCACTAAATCACGCATTAACCATTGATAAATTTATCTCACCAAGGATAGAGGCTATCAAAGAAAAATCTGAATATATCTCCTCGAGGTTACTGGTCCGCATTCTTTACCTTTTGTGCAAGTATTTTTATCCCATTTGCATCGATAATAGTAACTTCCATCTTGCTCGTGTAATGAAATACAATTCATGTGATCAGTTGCGGTGCTGCAGTCACCTAATATTCTACTTTTACAGCCATATGATGATAAGTGTATGCAAGTGCTTAAGAGAATGATTAATGGCATTGTGATTATTTTTGTGTGTGAGATTAACTTCATGGTATTACCTCATTTTTTCTGTCTCATCGTTTATATTTTAAATTTATCATCCGTTGTAATTATAGTCCAAAATTTAACAGATTGTTGAACTTAAATCTTAGTTATTGATTTAACCGATCTTTTATAGAATGTTTTAATGTTGCTGTGGGTATCAGACGAGACTAATATTTGCATTGATTTGTTTAAAACTCTGAGCAAAGTTTGGAAAGCTTTTAGCGATACAGTCCGTATCTTTAATCACAGACTGCTCGGACAGTGCAAGTCCTGCTACAGCACACGCCATGGCGATGCGGTGGTCGTGATGGCTATCAACATTAGCTGCGCGCAGCGGTGTAGGGCGAATGATAAGGCCATCGTCGGTTACCGTAATATCAGCACCCATTTTGCTGAGCTCGGTGTGCATCGCCTCGATGCGATTGGACTCCTTGAATCGCGCAATAGTTGCACCCGTTATCTGTGTAGTTCCTTGTGCGAAACAGCCAAGTACGCTGAGAATAGGGAGTGTGTCGATGCAGTGATTGATATCGATAGTAATACCATGCAGTGACGGGCTAGGGTGTGTAGTAACGGTCTTTTGTTCAGCATCAATAGTGAGCTGTGCACCCATGCGTTGAACAATATCCAGAATAGCTTTATCACCTTGAGGGTCATTGAGATCAATATTACTTAACGTTAGGGTGGATTGTGTGATCAGTGCTGCTACTAATGGAAATGCCATGGCGCTTATATCACTTGGGACTGTATAATTAAAAGCGGGGATGGTTTTTTTACCGGTAATTGCATATTGATGAAAATTCGATTGTTCTACAGTAAATCCAAGGCGTTGTAGCCAGTCGATTGTCAATAAAACCCATGGCGTTTCTCCGGGATTTGATACCGTTAGATGTGTCGTAATCTGATCACGAAAGGCTGCTGCCATTAATAAGCCTGAAACAGGTTGAGAATCACTACCATCTAATTCAGCGTGTGAGCTTGTGAAAGATCCTTGAATGCTGATGGGTGGATGATTGTTCTTGTGTATAGATTGAGCGGTTAGCCCCAGTTGATTGAGCGCTGATAGCAGCGGTTTAACAGGGCGTGAATGGCAAATGGAATGATCACCTGTAATATCCACCCTGCCAGGTTGTAGGCCAGCTAGGCAGGCGATAAAGCGCAGTACTTGACCTGAATTACCAGCATCAATGGTACTTTGGGGTTTTTTTAAGTTACCCGATGTGCCTATAACAGTTAGTTGATTATTAGCGTGAGTGATCTTTGCTCCGAGCTGCTGGCAAGCCATGATCATGGCCTCTGTGTCTGGGGAGGGTAATGGGTTGTGAATAACGCTGGTGCCCTCAGCCAGTGTTGCAAAGAGTAACGCTCGCATCGTGTGTGATTTGGATGCGGGTAAGTGTAGTGTGCCTGATAATTGACTTTTTTGAACATAAAGGTTTTGCATGAGTATGCATTCTAGAGAGGAAAATAGTTGAGTCAACTATTTTAATTTTTGATGGCCCTTTCCAAGGAACCACTTTTTCCCGACAGAACCCTTGATTGATATTAAGACAATCTTTTTATCGTGACCATCTTCACAAAAACGTGCTAATCCTCTCCAATGACTCAGAGTGTAGTTGATGCCTTTTGCTAGGGATGATTTTTGTGGCACTAAAGGCTACTTTGGGCTAGCTATTTTGAAGGAATAGATTTATCTGACCTAATAATGTGGTTTTCAGAGAAGTACAGACATCGAGGATAATTACGATCATATGTACTTAGAAAACACAATCGTCTGATATAATTCACCCCATTAATTACATCAATGTTCTAATCCACCTTTTAAAAGAGATGTTGACATTAATATTTCCTTATTGATTAAAAATACAAGGCTTACAGCTAAAGATTATTTGGCTAGGATATAGTTCGTGTGACGCTTGCGATCCAATAGCCCAAAGAGTACTGGCATCTCAAAAAAGATGTGGAGTTATCAGGCATCTGAGTAAGAGGTACAAAATAATAGATGACCCATTGTCTATGGATCATATACTTAGGAATCTGTTGCGTAATTTAAAGGATAATGACCTGTAATGAACACAAATCATTTTCTAATGAAATTCACTCAAGTAAAGTAGATGATAGGATTAAAAAAATTCAAAAGAATGAATTGGTCATTGTTGATTTAGAGAGTTAGATTCATACTGAGGTTGAATATTTTATAGGATGGTTAAGTGAGGCCGCCTTCCCAAATAACTAAGAAGCTAATATTTATCAAAATGCTATTCGTTTTTAACTATGACTTCATTTGAATTTGATCGATCAAATAATGCGTGATATACAAGAAAAAAGTGATTATAGTAGACATGAACGAGCAGTGATAACTAGTTATTGGGCACGCATTAAACCATGAAAGTTCTCATAATACGGAGGAGATTGTGACTCAAGATGTTAAAGATATTCAGCTTGCACTCAGTGTATTAGACCTAGTGCTAACCAAGTTATAAGAATTAAAACCCAAACGTCCGCATACATTATTTAAGCCCTTTCCTTTTACCATGATGCCCTATGATGGGGAATGTCATGGAGCCTGGCAATGTTGTATGGATTCCATACAATCACTGAAAGAAAAGGCTCAACCTCAAGGCGAATTCATCGAAAGTTCAGCAAGTCAGATTTACCAGTCCATAGAAGCTTCGATTAATACTTATTATGCTTCTTTAAGTGACACTTCAAAGATAGAAAACTCACTTAAATTCAAAAACAGAAAAGTCAATATAGATTTTTTGAAGAATGAAAGTGCAGGCCAAGCAAATGAAATATCTTCTCGTCCTTGAAGATGACATTGCAAGTAAGATTTGATCGATATCTGTTAGTTCACTTTCACGAGGTAGTTTGAAAAACTACGAGTATCAAATCAGATGGGTTATCTATTCACTGACAGTCTCTATCTGACAGTATGATTACCAAAAAATAGCTGATGGCATTTCTTTGCTATGGTGTGCTCTCAAGTGACAATAAAGAAAACTAGGCATTCCTCTAAACAAAGAAACAAAATTCGAATCAAATTGACAAGTAGGGAGTTTCTCTATGAATGTCTGTATAATAGGGTCTGTTGCGGTAGATAGAGTGTTTGGCAAGCGATTATTGATCTCGACTAAAAAGTCTAAGTCGCCATAAAATCCACAGCATAAGTTAGGAAGTTGCTGATTAGATTCTGCAATTTTTTTTGTAACGTAAAGTGCATTCTCTAATCGATTTAAAGCACGCTCCTTCAGTTCTGGCCACTGCTCAAAACACTCAATGTAGAATAATCCGATACCGACATGCCCACCACACCAAGCAGGCGGTTGTGCGGTCACATCGTCAAGTGCTTTGACATCACAACAAAAGCGCATATCAGGCCAGTATTTTCGATCTGTGTTGAAATAATGATCCAATAAATCAAACGTCTTAAACACCCACTCTTTAGCAAATGGATCATTGAATTGTTTCGCGTAGCGCGAAAAGCAGATTGCTACACCCGCGATTCCATGGGCATAACTTAATAAGGGCGGATGTATTGTGCCGTCTTCAAAATGACTATCTTCATCATGAGCAAATGTAGTTGGGTCAGGACATTTCTCTTTAAGGAAGTTCATTTTTTCATGAATAGTACTTTCCTCTAAGTTATAGTCATTTTTCAAGTGTAGAAGCGTTGTGATATCGTGGCAAATCCCTCCCATCAGATCAAATACCTCATCATGATGATTGGGTGTTGCATTGGGATGCTGTATCAGATGATCAATGATTGGCTTTGCCTCGTCAAAGCCGCATTGATGAATGTGATGTGCTGCGTAGAGCATGCCGGCGTAGCCATTGAGTCCAAAACCTACAGCTGGATGTTCAGAGATATGATGGTATATTGATTTCAAAATTTGTTCTGTCATACGCTGGCAATCGCGACATGAATAAAGGCGATGCCATTGCGCTAGGGTAAATGCAACCCCCATGGTGCCATTATAAAAAGTAAACCCAGTGAGATCACTAACCCATGATTGGTGTTCATCCAGTGATAACTGTACCCAACTAATATGACCGTCGGTAATAGTAGCAGTTTGAGTAATATGTTGAATGATATCCTGACATTTAAGGTTATGATTCGTATTCTGATGATAACGCATTCCCTTTATTTCTGTGATATCCAATTTATTCCAGTTATGGGCGATAAAGCTAAATTGGATGAGTTGACACTGAGTCTTTAAATGGTCATGGGAAAGGTATTGTAGTAATTGACGAGCTTGTTCTTCACCGCTTCTCACAATCTCACAGGTGACAGGTTCAAGATGACTATCGTAAACAGCCTGCACATCAGCACGGGATTCAAAATAAGGAATGTCACCTTTATAGATATCTTTTTTTTCACTAATGACAACATTCTGATAGTAAGGCCTATATGCTAATATTTCATCTAGCCAATTGATATGATCGTGATATTTTTTTTCATCATCGAGCAATAGTGGATGGTAGCTCTCGTTTAACAAGATAGCATAGTCGCTTGTACTTCTAAAAAGGTAGCGGGTGACCACTGAATCGTTTTTAAACAGCGGCGAGTTATCAGACAGTAGCAGTTGACGATGTTTCATTAACGTCCTATAGCCAGTTTTGAATCCTTGTTCAAAATCAATTGCAAATTGATTGATCGGTTTGGCGCGTTGATGGCTTAAACGAGGAGTATTTCCCAATGTTTTGATAGTAGCATCCTCACGTATAAGGTGCATTTCATCGGTTCCCGGTTTATGCCAGCGCGGTACTTTTCTCCAGGATCTTTGATCATCATTTTCACTCAGGCCAGATATGTCGACACCTTTGCTCTTTTTGTTCACATTAGTTTGACGAGGCAAGATAAGGCTTTGTCCTACGTTCGGATAGGAGTGCTGATAAGCATTTATTACTGGAGCCATTATACATTCCATATCAATAAGGACTGGATGAGGTCCCTGTGCAATTAGGTTTTCATAATGAATGTCTAGGCCATTAATGATGAGCAGTAGGGCACTAATCTCGCCTAAAGAATGATAGAATTCATTGATATCGCTTGGTTTTTTACATGTGGTATGTTCGATGAACTCACAATAACCGTGCGTATCATGTTCTATAATAGTTGGAAACTTAAGGTCTGGTGTTCGACTTACGCTGTTGTACCATCGACAAAAATCCGCGTAATAACGTTCGTTGGAGAGACTTCTTGGTTTGTAAACGAAACGTATCGCATCACCATTCTCGGATGTTGCGCTAATAATAATGACACGCCGACATTGTCTGTGTGTGTCACCTGAAGCTTTAAAATTAGTAAATCGTTTAATGGGTTGAGGAAGGAGTGTTTTCTCAATTTGCTCGAGATCATTATTGAGGTGTTGGAGAAATTCATTCATTGCAACAATATAGTCATTGGCTTTCGTTTCGACACATTGTTTCAGGACCGGATAGGTATCCCAAAGACGTTCATACATGGCTTTTTCCATTGACTGCTTGATAAAGTCATTGAATCGTTCCTCGGGTGTATTACCCTTCAGAGCTTCGTGAATTCGTAACTTATGCATCTCAATCACACAACATTTGATAATCATGGGAAGCAATAAATTAACGAGGTCTTGTCTTAAGTGGTTGGCTAGTCGTGCGCTTGTCAATTTGGAGTGAAGGCGAGGGAGTGTTTTGAGGGTTTGATTGAGTGATTGATATATAGACTCGAAGACAGGTAATAACACTGTTATGAATCGAACTTCAGGTTTTTTGTGATCTATAAGTGGCTGCCATCGTTTTAAGCTTGCGGGCTTTTCACTGTATGGATATTGATGGCTCATAACGCACTCCTTAATTGTATATTCTTTAATGTTAATTTAATCATTAAAAAAAACAAGACGTTAAGGTTGGGTATATTATCTTTGACTCGCTATTGCTTCTTTGCCTTTCCAGCAATGCTAAGATAGCATAGCGAAAAAATAAAAGTATTTTATTGTATGAGCAGTTTTGATTATCAGCATCAACTAGGCCATTGCCCTATAAGCTTTAGTGGTGACATATCCGAGTTATCCTTACGCGTACAGCAGTGGTTGAGGCCTTACAACGCTTATGCCTGTGTCATTATTACCGATGATACCGTTGGTAAGCTTTATGCTGAGTTATTGCAATCTGCTGTTCAATCAGCTGAGCGATCTTGTCAAGTGCTGTCTTTCCCAGCAGGCGAATTATCTAAAACACGCGAGACGAAAGCCGCTTTAGAGGATCGATTATTCGCTCTAGGTTGCACGCGAAAAACCGTTGTAATCGCTTGTGGTGGTGGCGTAGTGTTAGATATGGCTGGGTTTATCGCTGCTACTTATCTACGCGGTGTCCCCTGTTTTTATCTGCCCACATCCTTACTCGCTATGGTTGATGCGTCTATTGGTGGTAAAACAGCAGTGAATACACCACAGGGTAAAAATCTTATTGGCACTTTTACTCAGCCAAAAGCTGTGTATATTGATGTGAGTTTTCTTTCAACCTTACCCGTTGCCGAGTTATGGCAAGGTTGGTCTGAGATGGTGAAACATGCTTTTATCAAGGATGCTACGCTTCTGAATGATTTAGCAGTCTTAGCCGATCATTTGCGGAACCATCAATCGATTGATTCAACATTATGGTTACAAACAATTAAGTCCAGTATTGAGGTTAAAGCTCAAGTGGTCCAGGCGGATGAATGTGAGCGAAGTGGTGAGCGTCAGGTGCTGAATTTTGGTCATACCGTGGCCCATGCAATTGAAGCGGTATCAGATTACAGCATTACTCATGGCGATGCGGTTCGCGCAGGTTTATGGATAGAAAGTTATTTATCCTATCAGCATCACGAGCTTTCGAATTCAGATTGGCAACGTATTCAGCAGTTCTTATCACTAGCCCCTATTGTTGATATTCAATCTTGGTCAGCTCAACAATGGGATGCCTGTATTGAGTGTATGTTTCGTGATAAGAAATCGTATGTAGATGACATTCGCTGTGTCGTATTAAAGGCTTTAGGGGTTGTTAATACTAATGATCATCAGTGGACAATCAGTATCGATCAACAGGCGATGCGTCAAGCCTGTCAAGCTTATGCTAAGGAGTTATCGTCTTGACTCGTGTAGTAATTACCATTGCTATTGAAGATTTAGCGACTGCGCGTCGTGATTGTTTGCGTGTTCCAGCAACTGCCTATGCGGTTGAGTTGCGTTGTGATTATTGTTCCACCATGACTGTCGATCAGGTTGCTGAGTTAATGTCGCTGATTCATGTGCCGTGTATTATTACTCTGCGTCCCGCTAGGCAGGGAGGAAAGTACCTTGGTGATGAGGTTGATCGAATCGCTTTATTGGCATCATTATTATCGTTAAAGCCGCAATACATGGATATAGAATACGATGTTTCGGGTGACGTGCTTGAACGTTTTAAAAGTTTGTCTCCTACTACACAATTCATTCGTTCTTATCATGATTTGTCGGGTTCTCCAGACGATTTGTCCGCTATAATCGCTAGCATGTACCACCCAGCCGTTTTTCTGTACAAGCTGGTGACTACAGCTAAAAGTTCCATTGATACACTCAAGATGTTGTGTTGTGTGCAAGCTCACACAGCGGAGCATGATTTTATAGGTCATTGTATGGGTGAGGACGGTTTTTTTGGGCGCATTGCCGGCGCTGTTCTTGGCAATTATTGGACCTATGCGTCCCTTGATCAGCCCAGTGCTGTCTTACAACACATGCCATCTATGAGCGCTTTAGAGCGAACTTATCGACTATTGCGGCGCACTACAGGCTGTGATTTATACGCCTTAATTGGTGATCCTGTCGAGGCCAGTGTAGGGCATGAGTTTCATAACGAGCGATTTGCTGTGTTACAACAGTCAGCACTGTATCTAAAAATTCGATTACAAGCGCATGAGTGTGCCGAGTTTTTTAGGGTGATTCAGCCACTACCATTTCGAGGTATCAGTGTCACTATGCCTTTGAAGCAAACTGTGATGGAGTACGTTGATGTCACAGCAAACCGTTTAGCGGTAAATACGCTGACTCGACAAGATACGAGTTGGTGCGGCAGTAATACCGATGGCCAAGGTGCGATAAAAACCATTCTGGCACGTCACGCACTCAGGGGTAAGAAAGTCTGGGTGTTGGGTTGCGGCGGCGCCGGGCTTGCTATCGTTCAAGCACTCATCGAGCAGGATGTTGAGGTAACAGTGATTAACCGTACTTTACATCCAGTGTTACAGAAACTGCCCATTAATGTTTGTCAATGGAGTGATGCAATCGACTATTCCACACAAATCGTTGATGGTGTGATTTATGCATTACCGTCAAAGGTGATGAACGATCGCGCTATTGAGTCAGTGGTCATGCAACTCTTAAAACATCGACCATGGGTATTGGATTGTAATTACCCTGCAACACAGCAACAGTTAGCGCAACGTTGTATACAAGTTGGATGTGTCTACTTGTCGGGCGAGCAATTTTTCGAACAACAGGCGATTGCGCAATCAGAGTATTGGCTTGAAGCGTTTAAACAGAGTGGTTAAGCTGGTCTTCCTATCTAATTGTATTAGAGCATTAATCGAATATATTCCAACCAACAAGGAGCGGCGATGAATCACTCAAATAAATCTGAAAAGCCAATCATTTCTGACGAGACCAATCTTCTGATTGATCTAGCTTGGGATGATAAAGTTTCATTTAAAGACATTGAACATCGTCTGGGTATCTCAGAAGCTGAAGTTAAAGCGACCATGAAAAAGGTCTTAAAACCCAGAAGTTATGTGCTATGGCGTGAGCGCATCAAGAAATATAAAAAAGCACGACGATAACCCGTTTTTCTATAGGCGTTCATCAACTTATTTCCTATGAGTGAACAGTTCTTATCTGTATGCAGTCATGTCTAGAAAAAACTAATCTAAGTTTTTAAAGTCGAGTTTTACAGCTAAGACCGTAATTTTTTTTTATGTCATTAGTTATTATAAACAACAACATAGATTATTCGTCATGCAAACGATCAATAATAAGATATTTTTTAGTGATATAATGATTGATAAGATGGTCGGTTTTGTAACAAGTCGTAGTACGGTTAGTTAAGCTAAGGGGTATCTCTAGGCAATTTTTCTATTCAAAGTATTTTTTCGATGGTCTAACAAAACCTAGCTAGGAGATGTGATATGTCGAAGTTTACAGTTCCAAAAATTAAAGAACCGATTCAATTAGCACTCCCAACCTTAGATGAGTTAAACACTATCTCTAAAATCATCACGCCATACGTAAGACATACACCATGCTGTCAGATGCATATTAGTAACACTCAACTAGATCTGTGGGCAAAAATGGAGATCTGGCAAAAATCAGGATCTTTTAAAATACGGGGTGCATTGTACAGTCTTCTCCAGCTGTCGAAAGAGGAAAAGGCTGCTGGGGTGATTACAGCCAGTGCTGGAAATCATGCGCTAGCACTCAGTCTTGCAGCCCAACGGTTTAATATACCTGTGACCGTGTTAATGCCGAGACAAGCAGATCCGCAACGTGTAGAGTTGTGTCGCCAGGCTGGTGCAGCAATTATTTTAGAAGATAGTTTTCAAGCATTGTTTCATCAACTGAAAGTGACCCAGCAACAGAAAGGATTAACCCTCGTTCATCCTTATGATGGTGAAAATATTACGATTGCTACAGCGACTCTTGGCTTAGAAATATCGCAACAATTGCCAGATCTGGACGCACTGGTGGTTGCTATAGGTGGTGGTGGGCTGTTATCGGGTGTTTCTTATACCATGAAGTTATTACAACCAGCATGCAAGATATACGGAGTTGAGCCCGAAGGTGCACCTACGATGCACAATAGTTTTGCTCAAGGAAAGTGTGTGCAACTAGATACGATTGATACGATTGCTCAAAGTCTCTCTGCACCCGAGACAAAAACACTGGGATACTCCGTCTGTAGTCATTATGTCGATGCTATCGTTACCGTCAGTGATCATCAGATCACTGATGCGATGCAAGTATTATTTAAAGACATGAAGCTAGCTGTTGAACCCGCTGCTGCAGCAAGTTTAGCCGCTATTATGGGTCCACTAAAAGATACACTGAATCAACAAAGAGTTGGCTTTATTCTGTGTGGTTCTAATATGAGTCTTGATGAGTTTCAGAAGTATCTAGCCAAATGATGAGAGTAAATTATTATTAAAATACAGATGGTAATAGGTTCAATATGGGTTTTTTATTCATGCGGATTGTTGAGTTAATGCATGACTGTGATATGGCGGGTGTGCTTT